>CAJXQA010000032.1 GCA_913058475.1 uncultured Nitrosomonadales bacterium | reverse complement strand
AGTGATCCGGTGGTTCTGTATGGAAGGGCCATCGCTCAACGGATAAAAGGTACTCTGGGGATAACAGGCTGATTCCTCCCAAGAGTTCATATCGACGGGGGAGTTTGGCACCTCGATGTCGGCTCATCACATCCTGGGGCTGTAGTCGGTCCCAAGGGTATGGCTGTTCGCCATTTAAAGTGGTACGTGAGCTGGGTTTAAAACGTCGTGAGACAGTTTGGTCCCTATCTGCCGTGGGCGTTGGAAGTTTGAAGGGGGCTGTTCCTAGTACGAGAGGACCGGAATGGACAGATCTCTGGTGGACCGGTTGTTACGCCAGTAGCATAGCCGGGTAGCTAAATCTGGAAGAGATAAACGCTGAAAGCATCTAAGCGTGAAACTTGCCCTAAGATGAGACTTCCCTTGCACTTTAAGTGCACTAAAGAGTCGTTCAAGACCAGGACGTTGATAGGTCAGGTGTGGAAGTGCAGTAATGCATGAAGCTAACTGATACTAATTGCTCGTGAGGCTTGATCCTATAACCTTAAAACTTATTAAGGTTATGTTGACACTAAAGCAAACGCAATCAAAACACATTAATTTACTTCTTAACATATTGAAAAAGACATGAGTTATTCATTTAACTCAAAAAAGTTTGCTTGGCGGACATAGCGAATTGGACCCACTCCTTTCCATTCCGAACAGGACAGTGAAACGATTCTGCGCCGATGATAGTGTAGTTTTTTCTACGCGAACGTAGGACACTGCCAGGCTTCAAATATTAAAAAACCTCACCTTATGGTGGGGTTTTTTTTTATCAGGAAAAATTCCTGAAAATTAAATTCCCATAAATTTTAAAGGGTAATTCTTTATAATGTTGGGCTCTGAGTAAAAATATTAAATATGACTAAAGATAACAATTTTTTTAGCGAGTTGAATTTAACGCATGCGATTATATTATCTCTAATCATTCATGCGCTTTTTCTTATGAAATTTCAAATATCAAATTTTAATTTAACTCCCCAACCTGTTGTCGACATCATCTTTAATACTGAAATAGTTAAACAATCAATACCCAGAGTCATTCCTCAACCAAAGCCAAAACCGATTACCAAGCCAAAACCCATAAAAAAACCCAAATCAATACCTAAGCCAATTGAAGAACCTATCCCTGAACAAGTTGTTGATCCAGTATCAGAACCTATAGTTGAGCCTATAATAGAACCAGTTGTTGAGCCGATATCCGAGTCGGTTGAGACTAATGAAATACCTCAGACAATCGAGCAAGCTCCAACATCTCCGAATCCACAAGCGGTAAATAACTACAGCAATCTCTTAAGAGCTCATATTGCTAAACATAAGAAGTATCCTAGAATTGCTCAGCGTAGAAAAATGCAGGGTGAGGTTATTATTGCAATCCAAATTGGAGGGGATGGATCATTAATCTCTAAAAATATTCAAAGAAGTAGCGGCCATAGTGTTTTAGATAAAGAGGGGATGAATATGATGGAAAAAAGCAAACCCTTTCCTGTGCCACCTGATACATTAAAAAATAGCGTGACAAATGTAGTTGTTCCGATTGCTTTTAATTTAATTTAATTTACTGCCAATTATCACGCAAAGTAGTGGTTCGATTTAAAATAATATCATCAGGTTTTGATAGGTTATCAGCAATAAAATAACCGTGACGTTCAAATTGATATTGATCACCAGGTACAATAGTCTTTAAATTTTCTTCTATTTTTATTTCTCTAGTAGTTAAAGAATCTGGGTTAAGGTCATCTAAATAATTATTATTTTCACCAGGGTGAGCTTCTTTAAATAACCTATCATATAAATTTACCGTTGCGGTCACTGCATACTTGCATGATAACCAATGAATATTACCTTTAACCTTAATCGCATCTGCACCAGGCGTACCTGATTTAGTATCAGGCAAATAATCACAAAATATATTGGTTATATTTCCATCTATATCTTTTTCAAAACCAGTGCATTCAATTACAAAACCGTACCTTAGTCTTACTTGGGCGCCGGGTGATAATCTAAAGTATTTATCAACTGGGACCTCCATAAAGTCATCTCTATCAATCCATAGTTCTTTTGTGAGCTTGATTGTTCGCTCACCTAGGTCCTTATTTTTTGGATGGTTTGGAGCGAAACAATCTTCTTCTTGATCCTCAGGATAATTATTAATAATTAATTTAACAGGATCTAATACAGCCACACGACGATGGGCAGATTCATTTAGTACCTCACGCATACAATCTTCTAAAATAACGTAATCGATCCATGAGTCTGCTTTAGAAACACCAATCCTATCTGTAAATAATTTAAATCCACTGGGGGTATATCCCCTTCTTTTTGATCCAACAAGAGTCGGCATTCTTGGGTCATCCCATCCTGATACATGTTTATTTTCTACCAACTCAATCAATCTTCTTTTTGATAAGACAACGTAAGTTAAATTGAGCCTTGCAAACTCATATTGTTTTGGGAGTGGATCTGAAAAGAAATTATTTTCTTTTAAACGTTTCAATAACCAATCGTAAAAGGGTCTTTGATCTTCAAACTCAAGCGTACACACAGAATGGGTTATGCCTTCAAGGGCATCCTCTATTGGATGGGCAAAGGTATACATAGGATAAATAGACCACTTATCACCTGTTTTATGGTGAGAGACATTTTTAATTCGATAGATGGCAGGATCACGAAGATTGATATTAGGAGAGGCCATATTAATTTTTGCTCTAAGCACCATAGAGCCATCTGCATGGTTACCACCTCGCATCTCTTCAAAGCATTTAAGATGGTCTTCAGTAGGATGATCTCGCCATGGCGAATCTTTCCCAGGAGAAGTTAATGTTCCTCTGTTTTCTCTTATTTCCTCAGCATTTTGTTGATCGACATAAGCGAATCCTGACTTTATTAGAAGGATTGCTGCCTCATACATATAATCAAAATAATCACTTGCGTAATAAAGGTTATCTTCATTATTAAAATTCCAATCAAAACCTAACCACTTTACATTTTCAATAATACTATCGACATATTCTTGATCCTCTTTTTCAGGGTTTGTGTCATCGAATCGAAGATGACAAGCACCAGAAAAATCTTGTGCTAAACCAAAATTCAGAAAGATACTTTTAGCATGGCCAATATGAAGATAACCATTTGGCTCAGGTGGAAAACGAGTTCTAATTTTAGCCTCATCTAAATTCCCCTTTAATTGATGCCTGCTATTCCCAGGTGCTTTATTCCACAATTTATTTTTATAAAGATTATTAGAAATATCTTTTTCAATCTTTGCTCTTATGAAGTTTGAAGAGCTTGCTATTTTATTCTGTGAGTTTGTTGCCATTAATATATTTTACACTGAATGCGAATAATTTAAGGTGAATTATGGGGTATAAAGGCGTGTTATGATTTAAAAATTATTTAAGTAGAGTAATTCTTTTGGCAAATCTTTTATTTGAAATTCTTGAAATTCTTGCGGATGGAAAATTCCATTCTGGTGAAATGATGGCCAAACATTTTAATGTTTCGCGTGTTTCGATTTGGAATGCGATTGCTAAAGCAGAAGATGTAGGGGTTAAAATTTTTTCTGTAAGAGGTAAGGGCTATAAGCTACAACAACCTATCAGTTTGTTAAATGAAAAAATAATACAAAATGCCATGGGTGAAGAGGGAAGTTGGTTTAATATTAAAGTACTAGATTCCGTTGAATCAACTAACAGCTATCTATCAAAAGTAGCATCTTCAGGTTACCCTCATGCTTCAGTCATTGCTGCAAATATCCAAACGCAAGGAAAGGGAAGAAGAGGTAGGCAGTGGCAATCTGCTTTAGGGGAGAGCTTAACTTTTTCTTTTTTATGGAGGTTCACTCATGGAGCAGCAGGTTTGTCTGGATTAAGTTTGGCTGTTGGTGTTGCCTTAATAAGGGCATTAAAAAAAATTAATATCTCAACAGCTCTTTTGAAGTGGCCAAATGATATTTTAATTTTTGATGAGGGTGTTCATAAAAAACTTGCAGGTATTTTAATAGAGTTGCAAGGAGATACTGATGGACAAAGTGCTGCCATCATTGGAATAGGTCTAAATCTGAATATCTCAAAAACACAGTTAGAAAAAATTGATCAACCTGCCACTGATATTCATAATTTATTATCAGAAACTATCGATAGTAATTTCTTCATGGCCGTTATTATTAAAGAGCTCGCACAGGTACTCGCTTTATTTGAAACTGAACAATTTAAACCATTTAGGGATGAGTGGCTCAGCTACCATGCCTTTCAAGATAAATTAATTAATATCATGTTAGGAAATTCTCAAACCATTACTGGAAAAGCAATTGATATAAGTGATACGGGCGCATTGGTTGTGAGTACTAATGAAGGACCTAAATCTTTCGCATCTGGCGAAGTATCAATTCGGAGTGCAGGTTAATGTACCTTTTAATAGATATCGGTAATACACGTATTAAATGGCAATATCGAGATGAAAAAAATGTAATATCATCAAACTCTGTATTGGTTGAAAATTTTATGGATATTGATTTAACAGAAATTAAATCCTTAAAAAAAGTCATAGTTTCAAATGTGAATCACTCTGTTGTGCTGGATAAAGTTAAAGAAAATTTATCACATTTTGATTCCCTCATTATCGAAGTAACCTCTGATTCTAATGAATATTTAATTAATGATTACACAGACCAATCAACGCTTGGTGTTGATCGATGGTTAACAGCAATGGGTGCATGGAAAATATATGGTGAAGATTCAATTGTCATAAATGCAGGTACAGCTATTACTATTGATCTTATTCAAATTGATCAAGAAAGAAATGCACATTTTAGTGGAGGCATGATTTTACCTGGCATCGCAATTAGCTTAGGTATTCTAAATAATAGTACTAACTTAATTGATACCGAAATAGGGCAGAGTCAATACCCTAGCTTAAATACGAAAGATGCTGTGACCACAGGTATATTGACTAGCATTCAAGGTGCTGTTAATTTGGTTTGTAAGAAGCTGCCTTCCGATTTACCTATTTTGTTAACTGGGGGTGATGCTGATTTAATTTATGATCAATCAGAAGAAGATTGGAAATCAAGAATCAAGATAGAAAGTAATTTAATCTTTGAAGGACTAATGACCTACTTATAAAAAATTATCTTTTTTTGATGTACAAGTCTGTAATTGAACCTTCTTTCATCTCAGCTGCCATTGCAACTGACTCAGAGAGCGTCGGATGTGGATGAATTGATAACCCAATATCATTGGCATCAGCACCCATTTCGATTGATAATACAGTTTCAGCAATAAGCTCACCGGCATTCGTTCCTACAATACCTGCACCAATAATTCTGTTTGTTTTTTTATCAAATATAAGCTTGGTCATACCTTCTGTTCTATTGGTTGCAATAGCTCGACCACTGGCAGCCCATGGAAAAACTGCTTTTTCAATCTCAATCCCTTTTAATTTTGCTTCATCTTCAGAGACACCTGTCCATGCAATTTCAGGATCTGTATAGGCAACAGAAGGGATTGTCATTGCCTGAAATTCTACTTTTTCTCCAGCAATAACCTCGGCTGCGACCTTACCTTCATGGGTTGCTTTATGCGCAAGCATGGGTTGGCCGACAATATCTCCAATAGCATAAATATGATCAATATTAGTTTTCATTTGCTTATCAACAGCTATAAAACCATGCTCATCAACTTTAACCCCAGCTTTTTCTGCATCAATTTTATGGCCATTTGGCTTTCTTCCAACAGCAACAAGCACTCGATCAAAAGTCAATTTTTCAGGTACATCGTCACCTTCAAAGTGAACAACAACCCCTTCTTTTTTTGTTTCAATATTGGTGACCTTCGTTTTCAACCAAATATTTTCAAAACGTTTTTCCATTCTTCTGTGAAGAGGCTTAACGATATCTCTATCACAGCCCTGAATTAATCCATCACTCAACTCTACTACTGAAACACTACTTCCGAGGGCATCATAGACTGTTCCCATCTCGAGTCCAATAATCCCGCCTCCAATAATGAGTAGTTTTTTAGGAATATCTTTCAGTTCTAGCGCCCCTGTTGAATCCATAATTCTTTCATCATCTGGCGCATTAGGGATTTTAGATGGTTGAGAGCCGGCTGCGATGATTGCAGATTTGAATCCTATAGTTTTCTTTTTTCCATCATTCAGGTTTACATTTATTTGATTGGGAGAGGTAAATTTACCTTCTCCTTCAATAACCTCAACCTCTCTTTGTTTGGCCATTTGTGCTAAGCCCATAGTTAATTTTTTAACTACTTTGTTAGACTTCCAATTTCTAAGTTGGTCTAGATCAATTTTAGGTTGGTTAAATGAAACTCCATGGCTAGCTGTATCCTCTGCATCAGTGATTACTTTCGCTGTATGGAGAAGTGCTTTTGAGGGAATGCAGCCCACATTGAGACATACTCCTCCTATTGTTGAATATCTTTCAATTAGAACAACTTTCATACCTAAGTCAGCAGCCCTAAATGCAGCAGTATAGCCACCTGGACCCGAGCCTAAAACAGCGATGTCATATTCTTCATCACTTCCTTCTTTTTTAGTTAAGGGCTGAGCCTCTATCTTTTGTGTAGCCTGGTTTTCTTCTTCTGGAACTGATTCTTTTTGGGATTCTTTGGGATGAGAGTCAATGGAGAGAATTAAAGAACCTTCTTTAACCACATCACCTACCTTTATTTCTATAGATTTAACCAATCCAGATTCGGGTGCAGGTATGTCCATCGAAGCTTTATCAGACTCTACGGTAATCAATGAATCTTCTTCAGTAATTACATCACCCACTTTAACCATTACCTCAATCACTTCAACACTATCAAAGTCACCGATATTTGGGATAAGTATTTTTTTTAATTTTGCCATATAATCTAGAGAAGCAGGCGTCTTACATCAGATAGCATCATACAAAGATGACTTGTAAACCTTGCGCCATCTGCACCATCAACTACTCTGTGATCATAGGAAAGTGATAGCGGCAACATGAGCCTCGCTTCAAAGTCTTCACTACTTTTATTATAAACAGGCTGCATTGAAGCTCGGGATACACCCAGTATCGCAACCTCAGGACAATTAATGATAGGTGTAAATTTAGTACCACCAATCCCACCTAAGCTTGAAATCGTAAAGCAACCTCCTTGCATTTCATCCATTTTTAATTTTCTTGCTCTTGCTTTTTCTGAGAGATTGCCAAGGTCTTCCGCAATATCGATCACATCTTTTTTTTGAACATCTTTAACTACCGGCACTACTAGTCCATCAGGAGTGTCACATGCAAAGCCAACATTGTAGTAGCTTTTCAAGATTAAATCATCTCCGTCAGGAGAGAGCGAGCTATTAAAAGTAGGGTAAGCCTTTAATGCATTAACACTGGCTTTAATGAGAAAAGCAAGTAAGGTTAATTTGGCACCTCGTTTTTCAGCTTCCTTTTGCATGGATTTTCTAAAAATTTCTAAATCAGTAATATCGGCATTATCAAATTGAGTCACATGGGGCGCAGTCACCCAATTTCTATGAAGGTTTGCACCTGATAATTTTTTAATTTTTGAAAGTGGTTTCGTTTCAACTTTACCAAACTCAGTGAAGTCAATATTGGGCATTGGAATTGGAGCAAAGCTTGCACCCATATTCTCAGTTCTCGGTTTAGTTAACTCACCCTTAACAAAATTTTCTACATCTTCAATGAGTATTCTATTTTTATTTCCACCTCCCTTTACAAAAGAAAGATTGACACCTAAATTACGAGCAAATTTTCTAACAGACGGGCTTGCATGTGCTGTTTTATTTTCATCGTTATGTACACTTTCCCCGATAGGTATTGGGGTTTCTTTAGCTGCTTTTTTTTCTGGTGGCTCAGGAGCAGGCCGAGTTGGTGTATGCGTTAACTTCTCAATATCTTCTTTTTTCTCATTTTTAGCAGGGGCCTTTGCTTCAGATTTATCTCCTTTTATAGCTTCTGTTACTTCTATCATCCCTATCAAACTTCCTTCTTTAACTTTATCACCCACCTTAATTTTTATGTCTTTTATTATGCCATTTTTAGGCGCTGGGATATCCATTGAGGCTTTATCAGATTCTACGGTGATCAGCGGCATATCGTACTCAATGCTATCACCAATATTTACTAAAACTTCGATCACATCTACGCTATCGAAATCACCTATATCTGGAATAAGAATCTGTTCTGAACTCATATTTATACGGATACCGGGTTAGGTTTATTCTGCATTATTTTATATTTTTTGATAGTACTTAATAAAATTGTTTTTTCTATCTCTTTTCTTTCAGTTAATGCCTTTAAGGATGCAATGACTATATGATATCGGTCAACCTCAAAAAAGTCTCTTAGTGCCTCACGACTATCAGAACGTCCAAATCCATCAGTCCCTAATGAGATAAATTTATTAGGTAAGAAAGTTGCAATTTGTTCAGCAAATGATTTCATATAATCTGTAGCAGTGATAATAGGAGATTCTAAATCTACAATTGTTTCATCTAATACAGATTTTTTTTCATTTTTTTCAGGGTTTAGCATATTCCATCTCTGGACATCAAGTGCATCACGCCTTACTTCCGTAAAGCTTGTGACACTGAAGACAGTTGAGCTAACATTAAAATCTTTTTCTAGAATATTGGCAGCTTCAATAACCTCTCTTAAAATGACACCACTGCCCATTAGTTGGACTTTTGGGCCTTTCGCTTTATTTTCTGAGTACTTATAAATACCCTTAATTATGTCTTCATTAATATTTTTTGGCATTTCTGGATGATGATAGTTTTCATTCATTATGGTGATGTAATAGAAAACATCTTCTTGATTTTTGATCATTCGCTCTAAACCATTCTGAATAATCACTGCTAATTCGTAAGAGAAGCATGGGTCGTAAGATATGCAATTTGGGATGGTCGCTGAAAGCAAATGACTGTGACCATCCTCATGTTGAAGGCCTTCCCCATTTAAGGTGGTTCTTCCGGCTGTGGCACCCAACAAAAATCCTCTAGATCGTGAATCACCAGCAGCCCAAGCTAAATCTCCAATTCTTTGAAAACCAAACATAGAATAGAAAATATAAAACGGAATTGTTTGAATTCCTGAATTACTATAAGAAGTTGCAGCAGCAATCCATGATGAGAAAGAGCCTGCTTCGTTTATACCTTCCTCTAGTATTTGGCCATCTTTCTTTTCCTTATAAAACATCACTTGATCTGAATCTTGAGGTTCGTAGAGCTGACCAACAGATGAGTAAATACCTAACTGTCTGAACATACCTTCCATACCAAATGTTCTTGCCTCATCAGGAACAATGGGCACGATAAATTTTCCTATATCTTTATCTTTTACGAGAGTAGTTAAGATTCTCACAAATGCCATTGTGGTAGAAATTTCTCTCTCACCTGAACTCTCTAATTGTTTTGAAAAAGCATCGATAGATGGAACATTTAATTTATTGCCTTGTTTTTTTCTCTTTGGTAAAAAGCCACCCAGAACGTTTCTTCTTTCCATCATATATTTCAATTCAGGTGAATCTTTGCCTGGTTTGTAGTAAGAAAGGTTTTCAACTTCTTCATCACTTATAGGTAAGTCAAATCTTGATCTAAATGTTTTGAGTGATTCAATATCCATGCTCTTTTGTTGATGGGTTATATTTTGGCCTTCTCCAGCATCTCCCATCCCATAACCTTTAACTGTTTTCGCAAGGACGATAGAGGGCTGACCTTTATGAGCAACGGCCGCTGCATACGCAGCGTAAACTTTGTGAGGATCATGTCCACCTCTGTTCAATCTCCATATATCCTGATCGGACATTGCGGCCACTCTTTCTTTTAATTCTGGGTACTTGCCGAAGAATTCTTCTCGGGTAAAGGCCCCACCTTTGGCTTTGAAGTTTTGAAATTCACCGTCCACACATTCTTCCATCCTTTTTTTCATAAGGCCATCTTTGTCCATAGCAAACAATGGATCCCAATAAGAGCCCCAAATAACTTTAAGGACATTCCAACCTGAACCTCTGAAGTTTGATTCAAGCTCCTGAATAATTTTGCCGTTCCCTCTGACTGGGCCATCCAATCGTTGTAAATTACAATTCACTACAAAAATTAAATTATCTAATTTCTCTCTTGCTGCAAGTGAAATAGCCCCTTGTGATTCAGGTTCATCCATCTCACCATCACCACAAAATACCCATACTTTTCTATCTGAAGTATCAGCAATTCCTCTGTCGTGTAAGTACTTTAAGTAACGCGCTTGATAAATACCCATCAAAGGCCCTAAGCCCATAGAGACTGTTGGGAATTGCCAAAATTCAGGCATCAGCCATGGGTGTGGGTAGCTGGATAAGCCATTACCCTTAGTTTCCATTCTAAAATTATCTAACTGTTCCTCAGTCATTCTTCCCTCAAGGAAAGCGCGAGCATAAATACCGGGTGAAGAGTGTCCCTGGAAATAAACTAAGTCTCCTCCAAAGGATTTATTTTCAGCTCTGAAGAAGTGATTAAATCCAACATCATAGAGTGTGGCTGCAGATTGAAAGCTTGCAATATGCCCCCCAATGCCTGGCGATTTTGTATTAGCCCTCAATACAGCCATAATCGCATTCCATCTGATCAATGCACGAATTCTCCGCTCCATACCAGGGTCACCTGGGTGCCTCTGTTGAAGGTGAGTGGGGATTGTATTTACATAGGCTGTTGTTGCGTTATAGGGCAGATTAGAGCCTGAACGACGAGCCTGATCAATCATCATCTCAATTAAGAAATGTGCACGTTCAGAACCCTCTGCATCAATAACAGAATTGAGGGCTTGTCTCCATTCTTGGGTTTCTAATTCATCGCTATCAAGACTTAGATCCATATACTTAACTTATCCTATGAAATTTAATCAATTTATAATGTTGACCGTAATTAAATTATTTAATGAGATAGAATTAAATAAAATTATAAGTGTCTGGTGAAATGTAACTTATATGATTTTCAAGGTTTTGGGTTAATTGGTCAAGCTTTTTTTGACCTTATTTATACAATAATTTGTAGCTAAGTTGTTGTTTTTTAATTATTTAAAGGATTTGAGCATGAATATTAAGATTACAAATAACAATAAGATACCTAACGAGTCAAATTTAAAGAAAAATTTGCATTCGTTAATTTTATTTGATGAAAAACAATTCAATCCTTTGTTTGCAGGGCCTCTTATGGCAAAAGTTAAAAGACAAGGCGGTAAAATTACAGATTTAAAAGAAACAGCCTTATCAGCTGAATTAGATAATGGCAGTTTAGTGACCTGGCTGATGGTCTCTGAGAAAAAAAGTATATTTCAAATACAAACGTTACTGAGAAAAGCCTTCGATAAAATACTTTCAGAAAATCCTAAAACGGTGACGATTGTTAATGAATCAAAAAATAATGATGAATGGCTAAAGCAAGCAATTTATGTTGCTTCAGTTAATTCTCAGGATCTTCCAAATTTAAAATCAGGTAGAAAGAAAAAAAATCTCAAAACAATCAATACTTTTGGAGCTTCGGCAAAAACTAGCTTTAATGATATTGAGGCCTTAGTTGCAGGGAACACACTCACAAGAGAATTAACAATTACACCACCCAACCAACTAACCCCAACGATTTATCGCCAAAAGATTAAGAAATTATCGAAGGAAAATGGTTGGAAGTTAGAAGAATTTACCATGCCGAAGTTAAAAAAATTAGGTGCAGGTGCTTTTTATGCAGTAGCACAAGGTTCTGAGCCGCAAGATGCTGCGATTGTGCGTCTAACTTACTCACCAAAAGGTGCCAAAGAAACTATTAGTTTAGTGGGAAAGGGTATTTGCTTTGATACAGGTGGGCACAACTTGAAGCCAGCAAAATTTATGAGTGGCATGCATGAGGATATGAATGGTTCTGCAGTCGTTTTAGGCATCTTAAAGGCTATTAGCGATGCAAAAGTTAAGGTCAAATTAGATTGTTGGTTAGCAATTGCAGAAAACCACATAGGCCCAAAAGCCTACAAACAGAACGATGTAGTAAAGGCACTTAACGGCATGACAATTGAAATTGTTCATACTGATGCTGAAGGAAGAATGGTATTGGCGGATACACTAACTATGGCTTCCAGAAAGAAACCAAAAGCAATTATAGACTTCGCCACATTAACTGGATGCATGCATGTTGCTATGGGGGATAGATATAGCGGTGTATTAAGTAATCATGCAGCACTTGGCTGTATGGCCGTGGGTGCAGGTTCTGATGTAGGGGAGAGAGTTACGGCTTTTCCATCTGATGAAGACTTTGAGGAAGATTTAAAGAGTCAAATTGCAGATATAAAGCAATGCAACTTAGAAGGCGGACCAGATCATATTCATGCAACTCGCTTCTTAGGTCGATTTGTAGATAACAATATCCCTTGGTTGCATATGGATCTATCATCAAGTAATCGAAAAGGCGGTCTAGGTGCTGTGGCAAGTGAAGTTAACGGTTTCGGTGTGAGTTTTGGCGTCAATATGATTGAAAAATTAATGAAGGTTAAGGCGCTTTAATCAGGAGAGTTATTTAAGAGTTTCGCTCAAAAGCTTCTAAATCGCTTTTGATTTCTTGTGCATGATTCGCTGGAGATACATCTCTATAAACACGCCTTACAACTCCGTTCGGGTCAATAATAAAACTCTGTCTTTTTGCTAGCTTAAAAATAAAGAAATTGTTTAAAGCGCCATATTTTTTTGCGGTTTCTCCATCAGAGTCGGAAAGTAGCATGAAGGGTAGATTATATTTTTCTTTAAATTCTTTATGCGAGTCACTTGAATCAATGCTAATTCCAACAACATTGGCATTTAATTTCTTAATTTCAGTGAAGTTATCTCTTAGTGAACAAGCCTCTTTCGTGCAACCTGGTGTATCATCTTTGGGGTAGAAAAAAACTAATAACCATTCACCTTTAAATTCTTTAAGGGACACAAATTCTCCATAAGAATTCTTAAGCTTAAATTCAGGAGCAGCTTTTCCTAGTAATTTATCTTCTGATCCAAAAGCAGTTTTTTTAAAAATAAAAACGAGAGCAAGAATAACAGCTAAAACCAGAAAAACTTTTATCATATTTAATAACCATATTTATTTATATCAATTATATGATGTAATTTCATCTATGAAGTTCTATAATTTCAAAATAAATCATTTGCCTTCGTAGCTCAGGGGATAGAGCATCCCCCTCCTAAGGGGAGGGTCGCA
>CAJXQA010000031.1 GCA_913058475.1 uncultured Nitrosomonadales bacterium | reverse complement strand
TTACCCCAAGCAATAATGAAGAAACAATTAAAACAGTAGAGAAGGATACTCCATCAGAGAAAATTATTGATGAAGAAGGTGAAAGTTTAAAGGCAGAAAGTCACCAAAGAAATAATAGAAACAGAAGGAACAATCGAAACAGAAAATCAAATTATAAGGATAGATTTTCTAAAGATAACGCACCAAATCATTCTGATGTTTCGTCTAATAAAAAAGTACCTGAAAAGCAGTTAGAAGATACCTCATCAAGTACGATTAAAGCTGAAGAAAAGCCCGTGCTGGCCAAAAAACCAATTTCAACTAAACCAAATAGGAAGAAAGCTGAAAAATTACCTAAAGTTGATCTAAATAGTGTTGGCTTAAAGCTAGTTGAAACTTCAAGCAAACTTATTACGGAACCTAAAAAAGAAAATCCAAAAAAGGCATCTCCTAAAAAGGTTGCTGACTGGCAAAAACAAAAAACAGATAAAAAAGATACCAAGGGATTGGTAATGGTTGAGACTAAAAAAACTAAAGCACCAAAACCTAAGGCAACACCAAAAACAAAAGCGACGCTAAAAACAAAGAAAGGTAAAGTTACTTCAAAAAAAGATTAAGTAAGTAATAGCCAATAAAACAAAAAAGTAAGGCGCCAATTATATTTAGAACAGCAAAGAAAATACCTAGGGCTATTTCACCTCTCAAAAAGAGGTTGAGTAGCTCCATGGAATAAGTTGAAAATGTTGTAAACGCACCTAAAAAACCTACATTTAAGATTAATTTAATTTCTTCAGATACATGAATAGATGTACTCTGAATTGCAGCAAAGGATATACCGATAATTAAACCCCCTATGAGGTTAACTACAAGTGTTCCATGAGGTAAGGAAGGGTCAACAGTTGATAAGAAGTATGTTACCAGCCATCTTAACCAAGCACCAATGGCTGCTCCAAAGCCAACTAACATAAAATTTGAGAAAGTGAACATAATGTTAAATTTTAATAAAATGTTCTCTGTAATATTTTAATTCCTCAATTGATTCTCTTATATCAGCCAAAGCTTCATGCTTACCACCCTTCTTGAAACCATCTATTAATTCTGGCTTCCAGCGTTTAGCCAGTTCTTTGAATACACTGACATCTAAATTACGGTAATGGAAATAAGATTCAAGATCGGGCATATAGTTTGCTAAAAACCTCCTATCCTGACAGATTGAATTTCCACACATTGGGGATCTATTTTTTCCTACAAACTTTGCAATAAATTCAGTCAACTGATGAGTAGCAACCTCTTCAGTGGTAGATGAATTTTTTACTTTTTCAATCAGCCCAGATTTACCATGAGTGGATTGATTCCACGCATCCATTTTTGCTAAGACCTCATCAGATTGCTTCAATACAAGCACTGGTCCTTCCTCTAAAATGGTTAAAAAAGGGTCAGTAATAATAATTGCAATTTCAAGGATTCTGTCTGTGTGTGAGTTAAGACCACTCATTTCCATGTCAATCCAAATTAAATTATTATGATTCTTACTCATCATGATTTCCATTAAAATTTATATTTGATACTTAGATTTAAAACTTCATGCTTACTTTTAGCTTATTTTTACTGCACAATACTACTTCTGACATTATAGAGTATAAGCCATGGCTGAAAGCTATCAATTTATTTTTATTTTTTTATTAATATTAACAACGGCAGTTGAATTTTATTTAGGCCATAGACAAAAAAACTTTGTTTTAAGGAATAAAAAAAAGGTTCCCACTGCATTCACAAAAATTATTAAATTAGCTGATCACCAAAAAGCTGCTGATTACACAGTATCAAAGATAAATTTTAATTCTATTGACCTTGTATTTGGAGCGATAATCCTATATCTGCTTACATTAGGTGGTGGTATTAATTTAATGAACAATTTGATGGGCCAATTTTTTGAAAATCCATTATTAAATGGAGCCTTAATCATTACCAGTATATTTGTAGCTCTTCATTTGATAAGTTTACCCTCTTCTATTTATCAGACATTTGTAATAGAGACAAAATATGGCTTCAATAAAATAACACCAAAATTATTTTTTATGGATCAAATGAAATCAGTAATTATTATGATTATTTTATCAGCAGTCGTTTCCTTTGCTGCACTTTGGATTTTGTCTGCGCTTGGTAATGAATGGTGGTTATGGCTGTGGATTTTTTTAAGCATTCTTTCGCTTATAGGTATCGCATTAGCTCCCCTTTTAAAACAATTATTTAATAAATACACACCAATAAAAGATAAAAACCTAAAGAAGAATATAGAAAAATTATTAAAGCGATGTGGTTTTGAGTCTAGTGGCTTATTTGAGATGAATGGCTCTTTGAGGAGTACGCATGGTAATGCATTCTTTGGTGGATTTGGTAAAACAAAAAGGATTATATTTTTTGATACCTTACTCGAAAAACTAGATACTAAAGAAATTGAGGCAGTTATTGCTCATGAGCTAGGACACTTCAAAAGAAATCATGTTAAAAAACTATTAGTAATTCAGGTCTCTTTAATATTCTTTAGTTTGTATTTTTTAGGTGGATTAAAAGAAAAAGAAGCCTTTTATAAGGGATTAGGTATTGATAATTTAAATGATGCAAATTTTCTTATATTGTTTACTCTAGTTTTATTGCCTTTTGTAATGTTTTTTGTTGGCCCTTTTATTAGCTGGCTTCAAAGAAAATATGAATTTGAGGCAGATGAATATGCATGTAAATTTGCAAAACCTGCTGATTTAAAACAATCTTTAATTAAATTGTATCGGGATAATGCGTCTACATTAACACCAGACCCTCTATATTCAGCGTTCTATCACTCTCATCCGCCAGCATCTATTAGAATTCAAGCTATCGATAAGAACTAACAATGGAAATTACCACAAGAATGGAATTCGATTCTGGACACAGAATCCCAAATCATAAAAGCGTATGTAGAAACCTTCATGGTCACCGTTATGCAATTGAGGTTACGGTTAAAGGAGAAATCGGCGAACAAAGCGATGAATCCGATTTTGGAATGGTAATGGATTTTAAAGATGCAAAAAAACTTATAAAGAAAGTTATTGTTCAGGAATGGGATCATGCCTTCATTGCATATGAAAAAGATTTAGAAGTCATTTCCTTCCTCAATACCCTAGACAATCATAAAACTGTAATACTTAAGAGAGTCCCCACTGCAGAAAATATGGCAGTCACCGCCCTTGAATTACTTTCTAGCGCATTTAAAAAAGAGTTTGGAGAATTGATAAGGCCAACAAAGGTAAGGTTATATGAGACACCTAATAATTGGGCAGATGCACTAGCTAGTTAAGGTTTATTATTTTCACTACCATGATGTTTTAGTGTGTATTTTTTCTAGGTAAGCTTGATGATATAATTTCTCATCATCATTGGCATGAACAACCTTCAATTTATCATGATCAACTACACCTAAGTGAAGTTCTTTTTCATCTTGAGAAAAATTAATGGCAATATCTTCTTGGCCGCGAGTCATCCCTAAATAAACTTCGCCAAGTAATTGAGCGTCTAAAAGTGCTCCATGCTGACTTCTTTTCGAATTATCCACTTTATAAGCTCTACACAAAGCATCTAAGTTATTTCTTTGTCCAGGCCTTAAATTCCTTGCCATTACCAAAGAGTCAGTAACTTTTTCAATATGCTCCTCTATATTAGCAAGACCTATCCTACCTAATTCCATATTAAGAAAGCCAATATCAAATGGTGCATTATGGATAATCAATTCACTGCCTTGAATAAAATTCAAAAATCCATCAGCTATATCCTTAAATAAACTTTTATCTTTTAAAAAATCTAGTGTAATCCCATGAACCTCTTGGGCAGCCGCATCTATCTCACGCTCTGGATTCGTGTATACATGAAATTGATTTGATGACAGCTGGCGATTATTAATTTCAACAGCAGCAATTTCTATTATTCTGTGCCCTTGATTCGGATCAAGCCCTGTTGTTTCTGTATCTAAAAAAACTTGCCTCATTATTCCCTCATCATCGAAACGACGCCTTGATTGGCTAATTCATCTGCTTTTTCATTCCCCTCGTTTCCTGCATGCCCCTTCACCCATTCCCAATTAATCTTTCTTGAGCCTACCGCCTCGTCTAATTCTATCCATAAATCCTTATTCTTAACTGGTTTTTTACTACTAGAGCGCCAATTATTTACTTTCCAGTTTTTAATCCACTCACTTATACCCTTCTGAACATATGTAGAGTCGGTATAAATAGTAAGTTCAAGGTTTGATGAAATCTCTTTTAGGGCCATAATAACTGCCATCAATTCCATTCGATTATTTGTTGTTTCATTTTCACCACCAAATAGCTCAATATTTTTTTCATCCTGCATGATGATTGCACCCCATCCTCCAACCCCAGGATTTCCCTTACATGCTCCATCTGTATAAATTTTAATCATAAGATTTAGTTACTACGACCTTTCTTTGCTTTAATTTATTCCATTTCTGTTTTTTTGGAATCTTTGAAACAGTCACCTTTTCAGCTACTAAAAAATAAATGTTGCCAAAAAGAGGTAACCATCTATTTCCTATCATTTCTAATTTATCATTAATGCTTGATTTGCTATCAAAAATCATTGGCTGATAATGTGCTAATTTAGATTCTCTCAATGTAAAACCAGAGCCCTTTAATAAGTTTTGTACTTTTGAAATGCTTAAAAAACTTCCATTCCAAGGGAAAAAGTTATCAAATTTAACTGTTTTTCGTAAACCAGCAAAGCTGACTGGATTAAATCCACACAAAATTACGTACCCACCAGATACGGTGACTCTAAATAATTCATCCATTAGCTTTTTGGGATCTCCAGCCTTTTCAAATAAATGTAAACACAAAACTAGATCAATAGAATCAAAAGCAAAGGGTAGCCACTCTGCATCTAAATCCACATTTTTTTCTTTACCACACCCAATAATCTGATGCTTTATTTTTGCTTTTTTTATTAAGTTACTTTTATGCTCACCTAACTGCAATGAATAATAACCAAATTTTTGATCTAAGTACTTTTCTATCACCTTTTGTTCAAAATCAACAAGGCTTTTACCTGATTCACTATCAAACCAATTCATTTTATAAAATATTCCATAAATCTATAGTAAAATTATCAACAATATATGCAATTTAGTCTACCAAAAAATACTAATATATCCATACACCCCATAAAATCTTTTACAGATAATTATATTTGGATGATAAAAAAAAATGAGGATGCAATTATTGTAGATCCAGGAGATGCATCTCCTGTATTGAAAATACTTCAAAAAGAGAAGGTTCAACTTCAAGCCATCTTAATAACCCACAAACATCTAGATCATATCGGTGGTATAAAGGATTTAATTAAAGCCTATCCAAATGTCAAAATATATGGCCCAAAAAATAACTTTAGTTTTATCTATAAGGTAGTTAATAATGATGATCTTATAGTTATTGATGAGCTGGATATTACATTTAGAGTTATTGAGACGCCAGGTCATACACTTGATCATATTGTATTCGCCGATGAGAATCATCTATTTTGTGGTGATACAATATTTGGTTGTGGCTGTGGGAAGTTATTTGAGGGCACTTACTCTCAAATGTATACATCCTTAAAGCTCCTATCAAAGTTGCCGAGATCGATAAAAATATTTTGTGCTCATGAATACACAAAAAAAAATATTGAATTTGCACTTATGCTAGAAAAAAATAACGAAGACCTTATAGCAAGAAAAAAAGGGTTAATTGAGGTAGATATTACCCTTCCATCAACTCTTAATGAGGAACTAAAAACAAACCCTTTTCTTCGGTCAAAAAATTTAAAACAATTTAAAGAGCGAAGAATGAAAAAGGATAATTATTAAAATGATTCGATTTTCAAAAAATATTTTCTGTGTTTATCTCAGTTTAATATTCTTAACATTGCCTATAAATCTCAAAGCAGAATCTAATGTTGATCATTGTCACTGTATCAACGCTCAACAGCAATCTTTTGAGTACGTTGATGAAAATACTGAAACCTCACAAAGTACTGAGGAGGCCTCCTTATCTTTCGGAGAGGTTTTAATACAAGAGAAACCAGAAGATATTTGGAATATTGTTAATAAAGGGTATCGAATTCCTGATCCAAAGAAAAAATGGGCTAAGAAAGTGGTTAAAAAATATGAACGTTGGTACAGTGAGCACCCTGTATACACTTATAGGATGTTTGAAAGAACCAAAAGATATATCTATTATGTAGTTCAAGAGGTAAAAAAAAGAAATATGCCAATGGAAATAGCGTTACTACCAATTATTGAAAGTGCTTACAACCCAATTGCAAGATCAAATATGAAAGCCGTTGGACTTTGGCAATTTATCCCGTCAACAGGAAAAAATTATGGGTTACAACAAGACTGGTGGAAGGATGAGAGAAGCAATGTGATTCTATCAACAAATGCATCACTAAACTATCTTGAAAAATTGTATAACCAATTCGGAACGTGGGAGTTGGCCCTTGCCGCATATAATGCAGGAGAAGGCAAAGTAGGTAGGGAGATTAAAAGAAACAAGAGGAGAAAGAGAGCTACCGACTACTACACTATTAGCCTTCCAAGGGAGACCGACGAGTATGTTTCTAAGTTAATTGCTATGAAGCATATCATCCAAAATCCCCAAAAGTACAATGTCGAAGTACCTTATATCCCAAATGCACCCTACTTTGCTGAGGTTACATTAACGGAACAAATGGATATTGATCTTATTTTAAAATTAGCCGATATATCTTCAGAAGAGTTTGAATTATTAAATGCGCATCATAAAAGACCTCTGATTCCCAAAGAATCACAACCAACCACCATCTTATTGCCGCAACAAAAAGTTGAAATGTATAACAAGAATTTAATGGCACATAATGAATCTTTATCAAACTGGGTTTTATATAAACCCAAAAGAAAAGAGTCAATTATGAAGGTGGCTAAAAAATTTGATATCAACTTGAGTACATTTAAAAGAATCAATAACCTCAATGGAAGAGTCACTTTTAGAAAAAATAGCACCGTATTAATTCCAAAGAGCAGTGAACTTAAAAGTAAATATACCTTAAAGGGAACCGGAGACTTTAATTATACTTCGGTTGGAACACATCATGTTTCAAAAGGTGACACCCTTGGAGGAATAGCAAGAAAATATAGGGTTTCAATAGAGGATTTAAAAGAGTTTAATGAACTTGATTCACATATAATCATCATAGGTACGACTATAGACATACCTCAATAAATAATTAAGAGATTAATTTTGAAACAAATTTTTTTACTAATATTGCCGCTTATTTTTTTAATAAGTTGCTCCAAGAACAATTCAGAAGTTATTGATTATAATGATAATAATTTTTCAAGTGGTGGGGTTCTTATCAATGCAATGTCTGCTGAACCAAGTAACCTTATTTCAATGATAGCGGGAGACAGCGCTTCGAGTGCAATCGCAAGTAAAATTTTTAATTCGCTTATCAGGTATGATGAAAACCTCAACTTCACTTCTGACATTGCCGAAAGTTGGAAAATTTCAAAAGATCAAAAAACTATCACTTTCAAAATTAAAAAAGGTCTTGAATGGTCGGATGGTATACCACTCACTAGTGCTGATGTTTATTTTACTTGGAAGTTAATTACCAATCCAAACACAAGGACACCCTATGGGTCTGATTACACCCTTGTGAGTCAAGCTAGAACCCCTGATGAGCATACTTTCATTGTGACCTATGATGATAATTACGCACCTGCATTAGATACATGGGCATCATTGGAGATATTGCCAAAACATATACTAGAAAATGAAGACATCAACAGTACCTACTTTTCAAGAAAACCAACTGGTTCCAATTACTACAAGCTTGGTGACTGGGTAAGTGGGCAACAAGTGAATTTAATCAAAAGCGAAAATGGTGTACTAGGAAAGCCTTACATTAATAAGTTAACCTCTAGAATTATACCGGACACATCCTCTCAATTTTTAGAGCTCTCTGCTGGTAATATCGACTTAATGAATATCAACCCAATTCAATTCAAAAGAGTTTTTCCAGCAAAACCAAAACTAAAAAATAGGACAGCTTTATATAAGGAGATGGGAAATGGTTATACATATCTAGGCTTTAACCTTAAAAGAAAACCTTTTAATGACAAAAGAGTTAGGCAGGCTATCAATTATGCTATTAACAAAGAAGAGGTTATTAAAGGAGTGCTTTTGGGCCTTGGTGAACCAATTTCTAGCCCATATAAGCCAGGAACAAGATGGAACAACCCTTCTCTAAAGCCTTATGCATATAGCCCAAAAAAAGCGCTTAATTTACTAAAAGAAGCCGGATATAAAATGTCAGCTGATAATTTTTTAGTAAAAGATGGTAAAGCGCTAGAGTTTGAAATTATTACAAATCAAAACAAACAAAGAGAGATGACAGCGGTATTGATCCAACGCAGACTTCAGGAAATCGGTATAAAAGTTTCTATTAGGGTAATTGAATGGGCAAGTTTCGTTAATCGGTTCATAAAACCCGGTGATTTTGATGTAGTGGTTCTTGGCTGGAGCTTATCCTTAGATCCAGATCAATTCAATATTTGGCATTCTTCACAACAAGGGCCTGGACAATTCAATTTTGTTGGTTACGATAATAAAAAAGTTGACCAACTTCTTGAGAAAGGTAGAAGAGAATTAGACTTAGATAAAAGAGAGAAAATTTATCACGAATTTTCGCAGCAATTGTTAGATGACTCACCTATTGTTTACCTTTACGCAGGCTATGGTTTGACAGCGGTAAATAAAAGAATAAAGGGCATTAAATCTCCAGCGCCGCCAGCGGGTATTTATCATAATAGTCAAGACTGGTATATCCCTAAAAGTTTAAGAAGAAACGAATTGACAAATTAATGATTAAATACCTAATTAAAAGAATACTCTGGATGATACCTATGCTCATAGGTATTAGTCTTATATCTTTCTTTATTATGCACTTAGCACCCGGTGATATTACATCCTCAGAAGCAGCTTTTAATCCAAAGGCTTCTGAAGAATCTAGACAAAAATTAAGAGAGCTTTATAACTTAGATAAGCCTGTCATTACCCAATACGGCTTATGGCTTAAGAGAATGGTCGAATTAGATTTTGGTAATTCATTTGCCTCACACCAGAGACCTGTCTTATGGGAGACCAAAGACAGTAAAGGTAATGTGATTAAAGGTTTAATTCAAGAATCACTGCCGATTACTCTTTTAATTAATTTGATTGGGATTTTTTTAATTTTTTCAGTCTCTATAGTGCTTGGAACTATTTCAGCAGTTAAACAAAATTCTATCGTTGATAAATCGATCACTTTTTTTATTTTTGTAGCTTTTGCAATCCCTGGATTTTGGCTTGCTCTTTTGCTCATGTACTGGACTGGAGTCGTAAATCAGTGGCTTCCAATATCAGGATTACATTCTCTTGACTACAAAAGCTTTTCCGAAATAGGTCAATTTTTTGATCTTTTAAAACATTTGATCCTACCCGTGTCTATATCAATGTTAAGTGGCTTAGCCGGAATATCCTTATATGTTAGAAATGGAATGCTAGATGTTCTTCATCAGGATTTTATTACCACAGCGAGATCGAAGGGTCTCAACGAAAAAAATGTTATTTTTACCCATGCATTAAAAAACGCTATCCTTCCCTTGATTACAATAGTAGGCCTTTCTATACCAGGGCTGATTGGTGGTTCTGTAATTGCTGAGTCTATATTTGCGATACCAGGAATGGGAAAGTTATTCTATGACTCTGTTCTAATGAGGGATTTTCCTGTCATCATGGGCATACTTACTATCGGCTCTGTTCTTACGTTAATTGGTACTCTAATAGCTGATATTGGCTACGCATGGGCTGACCCAAGAATAAGAAAAGGGTTAGTTAAGTGAATTTATTTAAGGGAAACTTATTAGCAATAATTGGGTTTATCATTATCTCAATTATTTTGTTTGTTGCTATATTTGCAGCTTTTTTAAGCCCATATGATCCAAATTATATTGATATCAACTCAATATTATTACCTCCCTCTTATGATCATTTAATGGGAACAGACGGCCTTGGTAGAGATGTTCTCTCAAGAATGCTGTATGGCGCTAGAATTTCACTATTTGTTGGGTTTGTTGCTGTTGGTATAGCAACTCTAATTGGTATTTTTCTGGGCTCAATAGCAGGCTTTTATGGAGGGTGGATAGACTCAATTATCATGCGTCTAGTTGATATCATGCTATCAATACCTAGTTTCTTTTTAATTCTGGCTGTAATAGCATTTCTAACTCCTTCAATCTGGAATATCATGATTGTCATTGGACTTACATCTTGGATGGGAGTAACAAGGCTAGTTAGGGCAGAATTTTTAAGCTTAAGACAAAGAGACTTTGTGTTAGCTTCTATTGTAATGGGGAGTAGTAATAAAAAGGTTATCACAAAACACCTTCTCCCGAATAGCTTAACACCGATTATCGTAAGCTCTGTTCTAGGGATAGCCAGTGCTGTATTAATTGAGTCTGGATTAAGTTTTTTAGGCTTGGGTGTTCAAGCACCAACGGCATCTTGGGGCAACATACTTACCGATGGAAAAGAATATATTCAATTTGCTTGGTGGCTTTCCTTGTTCCCAGGCTTAGCTATTCTTGTTACGGTATTAGGTTATAATCTCCTTGGTGAAGGCTTGAGAGATGTGCTCGATCCAAAAAATAAATAAATTTATATAAAAAGAAAGGTAATTATGGGATTTCTACAAAATAAAAAGGTGCTTATTTTAGGTTTGTTGAGTGATAGGTCTATTGCTTACGGTATTGCAAAAAGTATGAGAGAGCAAGGTGCTGAATTAGCATTTACTTATCAAATGGAAAAACATAAAGGCCGAGTCGAAAAATTGGCAAGTGCTTTTGATTCAAGCATTGTTCTGCCATGTGATGTTTCTTCAGATGATGATATAAATCAGATATTCCCCCTACTTTCTAAACATTGGAAAACTTTTGACATCATCGTACATTCTATTGCATTTGTTCCACGAGAAGCGCTGACAGGTGACTTCGTTGAGTCTACCTCAAGAGAAAATTTTAGGATTGCACACGATATTAGCTCATACAGCTTTACTGCATTAGCAAAAGCCGCCCTGCCATTTTTAAATCAAAATGCCAGCCTTCTCACTGTTAGTTATCTTGGTGCTGAGAGAACTATGCCTAACTATAATGTTATGGGTTTAGCTAAGGCAAGTCTAGAGGCAAATGTTAGGTATATGGCTCATAGCTTAGGTGAAAAAAATATTAGGGTGAATGCAGTTTCTGCAGGTCCGATTAAAACACTTGCTGCATCGGGTATAGCAAATTTCGATAAAATGTATGACTTTAATCAAAGGCATGCTGCACTTAAAAGAAATGTCACCACTGATGAGGTAGGAAACGTTGCAGCTTTCTTGTGTAGTGATCTAGCATCAGGTGTGACTGGAGAGATCACATATGTCGATGGTGGAATGAATATAACTGCCGCAGGGACAGTAGAAGACTAATTATTATATTGAGTAACTTGCGGATTATATTCGATATCCGCAATTGATCTTAAGTCATCTACATAAGCATTATCAATTTCGTTTTTTAATGCCGCAATATACTCATCACTATAAATATCAACGGATAAATTATCAGTAACTTCATTTTTTATAACATCATTTAACCTAACAACGATGTATTCGTCATTCGCTGGGTCATATATTCCTTCAAATGAGGGAAGATTATCATGATTCATACTGAATATCGCTCTAACAATCGGTTTAGAAATTCCTTGTGGGTCAACCTTGTCTATCACTAACTCATCAATCCACTCAACTTTTGAAGATTTAGATTCTAATTTTTCAATTATTTCCTCTCCAGTGGATATCATTAATTTTTGTGCCGTACTTTTAGAAAGGAATTCTTTTATTTCATCTTTCGCATCAATCAGTGATCTAGGCGCACTAGGTTTAAAATCAATTACTTGCGCTGATATTAAATTATTGGGTGAAACTTCTATTGCATTGATGTTAGTTTTAAGCTCAATAGCCTCTGAATCAAATACAGCTTGAGCAAAAGCCTCATTATTAAAAAACTTTGTTGCTGTATCAAGCGATAACCATTGGCTTTCTTGAATGGTAAGATCAAATCTATCAGCTGCTGGTTTAAGAGAATTTGATTTCTCATAAATTAAATTTGCAAATTCCTCAGCACCTTCGGCGTAAATTTGTTGAGCCTTAGAATATAAAATTTCACCTTTAATTTGCGCTTTTACAGTATCGAAAGATACCTCCTCTCCTTTTACCTCAATTAACTTAATTATATGAAAACCAAACTGAGTTTCAACTAACGGAGATACATCCCCTACCTTCATATCAAATACAGTTTCATCAAACTCTTTCACCATCATACCTCTTGAAAAAAATCCAAGGTCTCCACCTTTTTTTGCAGACTCTGTATCCTTTGAATACTCCTTTGCCAAATCATCAAATTTCTTAGGAGATTTGATAGCTTCTTCTCGGACGGATTCAGCTAATTTTTTCGCTTCATTAAGCTCTTCTTCTGTCATATCTGAATCTGTTAAAAACAATATATGTTTGGCTCGTCTTTCTTGGGAGCCCTCAAATTGCGCCTTATTTTCCTCAAAATATTGCTTCACTTCTTCGTCAGTAATTTTAACTTTAGGGAGTATTTCTGCAACTGAATAAAGTAAGAAATTTACTTTTACCTGATCAGGCATAATAAAATTGCTAGGGTTAGCTTCGTAATATTCTTTAATCTCTTCATCACTCACATTGACCTTTTTTAGATACTCATCAAGCCTAAGTTCAAGCATACTTACATCTCTTTTTTGATAAGCTAAGTTCACCAGTTTTTGAATTTTTTCTTTAGTTACAAAAACATATTTATTCATACTATCTTTAACTTGTTGTTTTGCCAGATCTTTTCGAATGAGTTCATCAAGTTTCTTAGGTGTTAAATTTTGTCTCATTGCTAAATTGTCATAAGCCTCTTGATCAAACTTGCCATTTCTTTGAAAACCAGGCATTCCAAGTATATATTGGCTAAGTTGGTTATCACTGATAACAAAGTTGGCTCTAACAGCCTCTTGAGCCACTAGTTTAGAAGCAATCATCCCATCAAGAACACTTTTTCTAAACTCAGCAGTTTCGAAAATGGCAGGATCGGGAGGGGTGCTTTGATTGAGAAATTGGTCTTTAACACGATTAAGTGCGTTCTGATAACTCTGAATTGTAATTGATTCCCCATTTACCTTGGCAGCGTAAACATCGTCACCTATGGAGCTTAGGTATGAATCAATACCAAATAGTGCAAAAGGGATAATAATTATTACAAGGACTATTTTGGCAAATTTAGACTGTGTATTATTTCTGTCTCTTATACACATCTGACGCTGCC
>CAJXQA010000030.1 GCA_913058475.1 uncultured Nitrosomonadales bacterium | reverse complement strand
CCTCTCTATTCGTCGGCAGCGTCAGATGTGTATAAGAGACAGCTCCTCTGCTGTGGCAACAAATTTTTTTGTTAAGTCATCATTTACCATCCTAAAGGGTACATTCATTCTAGATCTATTTTTAATTTCAATATCATTAATATAAAAGTCATCTGCATCAATAAAGCTATATAAATAATTAGATTTTTTAATATTTAATTCTTCTATTTTTTTTAAGCCCCCCAAGTCTAAAAGCCATTCAAAAACTAATCCAGCCATATAAATACTGAATGTAGTGGGCGTATTAATCATTGAATTATTTTCAGATTGAATTTTCCAGTTTAAGGTTGATGGCGTTTTTTGATCTGCGAATGAAAGTAAATCGTCTCTAACTATCACTATAGTTAGCCCAGAAGGGCCAATATTTTTTTGAGCTCCTGCATATATCACCCCATAATCATCAATATTTACAGGTCTTGATAAAATTGTTGATGACATGTCACAAACTAGAGGAACTTCAGGTATTTTAAATGTATCAAAATACTCAGCACCATGGACAGTTTCATTTTGACAAAAGTGAACATAGGCATCATTGTTATCAAAGTTCCAAGATTTAAAACTAGGTACTTTTTTAAAATTATTTGGCTCTGATGAAGCCGCCAATTTTATTGTGCCAAAAGGCTGAGCATCATTATAAGTTCGCTTTGACCAATACCCCGAAACGACATAGCTTGCTGATCTATTACTGAGTAAGTTCATAGGGACCATAAAGTTTTGAGTAATAGCACCTCCTTGTAAAAAAATCACCTTATAGTTATTTGGTATGTTGAGTAAGTTTCTTAAATTTTTTTCAGCTTTTTCGACAATCGGAAGATATTCTTTACTTCTATGAGACATTTCCATGACGGAAATCCCAGTCTCATTGAAATTTAAAAATTCATGCTGCGCTTGCAACATAACCTCTTTGGGTATCATTGCTGGCCCAGCAGAAAAATTATATTGGTAGCTCATCTTGATTCATTTCAATTTGTTCTGGCTCTACTATCTTAGCTAGCCCTGATAGCTTCTCATCCTTCGTTAAGTTGATTAATGTCACACCTTGAGTTGCTCTTCCTAGCTCTCTAATTTCCGAAACACGTGTTCTTATCAAAACGCCTCCGGTAGTAATTAGCATAATTTCATCGGAGTCCCCAACTAATCTTGCAGACACTACAATGCCATTTCGATCACTCACCTGAATAGCCTTTACACCTTGTGTGCCCCTACCTGACTTTCTAAAATCGGATAACACCGTTCTTTTCCCGAAACCGTTTTCTGTTGCAACTAAAACAGATTCCTCTTCGGATGATGCAATTAGAAGTGATAAAGCTTGATTTTCATCTGGAATCTTCATACCCCTTACACCTCTTGCATTTCTTCCCATACTTCTCACACCACTTTCATCAAACCATACTGCTTTTCCACCATTTGAGACAAGGACAATATCATTTTCCCCGTTCGTAATTTCCGCTCCAATTAAATAGTCTCCGTTATCGAGCTTTATTGCAATAATTCCATTCTTTCTAGGGTTTGAAAAGTCAGAAAGTGGCGTTTTCTTTACTGTTCCTTTGGATGTTGCCATAAAAATAAATTTATCATCAACAAAGTCTTTAACGACAAGTGTCGCATTTATTTTTTCTCCAGGCATTAAGGGAAATAAATTTACGATCGGCTTTCCTTTACTTACCCTACTCCCTTGAGGTACCTCATAAACTTTTAACCAATAAACCTGCCCTCTACTTGAAAAGCATAAAATATTATCATGTGTGTTAGCAACGAACATTTGCTCAATAAAATCGTCTTCCTTGGCAGTCATTGCCTGCTTACCACGCCCACCTCTTCGCTGAGCTCTGTACTCATCGAGCACTTGAGCTTTTATATATCCTGTATTGGATATAGTCACAACTAGATCTTGAGGCGTAATCAGATCTTCGATAGATAAATCATATGCATCTTCAATAATCTCACTTCTTCGATCATCACCATATTGAGCTTTAATTTCATCAAGTTCAGTTTGAATTATCTTGGTAACTCGTTCCGCGTTTTCTAAAATATCTAAGAGATCACTAATAACATCAAGAATACTCTTGTATTCGGTAACAATTTTTTCTTGTTCAAGGCCTGTTAGTCTTTGCAACCTCAATTGGAGTATTTCTTGAGCCTGGTTATCGGAAAGCTTGTAACCTTTTTCTGTGAGCCCAAATTTATCAGATAAACCTTTTGGTTTTGAAAGGCCGGTAGAAGTTTTTTGGAGCATCCTTTCAACTACAGTTGATTTCCATGTTTGCTTCATTAATTCAATTTTTGCTTCTGGGGGAGTCTTTGCAGACTTAATGATTTTAATCATTTCGTCGACATTTTCTAATGCTACCGCCAAACCCTCCAATACATGACCCCTATCTCTAGCTTTTTTCAAGTCATAGACAGTTCGTCGTGTAATAACCTCTCTTCTATGCCTTAGGAAGGCATCTAGGATCTCTTTAAGATTAAGAAGTTTTGGTTGTCCGTCGATTAGGGCAACCATATTCATTCCAAAGCTATCCTGAAGTTGAGTTTGTTTATACAAATTATTAAGCACAACATCTGGAATTTCACCTCGTTTTAACTCAATAACCACTCTCATTCCTGATTTGTCAGACTCATCTCTTAAGTCTGAAATTCCATCAATTTTTTTACCGTTTACAAGTTCTGCAATTTTTTCGATAAAATTTTTCTTGTTAACCTGGTAAGGGAGTTCGTCAACTATAATTGATTCTCGTTTTCCTCTATCAAGCTCTTCTGTATGTGTTTTACCTCTCATCACGACCCTGCCACGACCTGTCCTATAACCATCTCTTACACCAGATATTCCATGAATTATTCCTGCTGTTGGGAAATCTGGAGCTGGTATTTTCTCAATTAGCTCATCAATAGACATTTCAGGCTTCTTTAAAAGCTCCTGCAATCCATCTATCACTTCAGTTAAGTTATGAGGAGGAATATTTGTTGCCATACCAACAGCTATTCCAGAACTCCCGTTAATAAGAAGGTTAGGAAGCTTTGTTGGCATAATAAGCGGTTCATGTTCTGACCCATCGTAATTAGGTCCGAAATCAACTGTCTCTTTTTCTATATCAGATAATAATTCATGTGATATTTTTGACATTCTAATTTCGGTATATCTCATTGCCGCAGCATTATCTCCATCAACAGAACCAAAATTTCCTTGACCGTCAATTAGCATATATCTCAGACTGAAATCTTGCGCCATTCTTACGATAGTGTCATAAACTGCGGTGTCACCATGTGGATGATATTTACCAATGACATCGCCAACAATTCTTGCAGACTTTTTGTATGGTCGATTGAAGCTATTACTTAATTCATGCATCGCATATAAAACACGCCTATGAACAGGTTTTAATCCATCCCGAACATCAGGTAAAGCTCGTCCAACAATTACGCTCATTGCGTAATCGAGATACGATTTTTTCATTTCTCCGTCGAGACTTACCGGGATTGTTTCTTTTGCGAATTGATCACTCATAATTTATAAATTCTTTGAATTATTAACAATATTTTACCATGTATAGCAAGGTTACTAAGTGAGAATTTTTAACTCTATTCCCAATTAATATCTGCTTTTATATCATCAATATCTTCAAGGCCGACTGCAATTCTAATTAGATTTTCAGTAATTCCCGCAAGATCTTTTTGGTCTTGATTTAACCTTGAATGTGTTGTTGTTGATGGGTGGGTTATAGTTGACCTCGTATCACCTAAATTTGCTGTTATTGATAATAGCCTTGTGTTATTAATTAAATTCCATGCCTCTTTTTTTCCGCCTTTAACCTTGAATGAGACAATACCTCCGCCGGTATTTTGTTGTTTTTTAACCAATTCATAATGAGGATGTGAAGTTAACCCAGGGTAGTAGACTTTTTCTATGTTTTTATTTTGTTCTAGCCAAACTGCTAATTTATTTGCACTATTTGCATGTGCATCCATTCTTATCTTAAGAGTTTCTAAGCCTTTTAAAAAAACCCAAGCATTAAAAGGACTCATTGATGTTCCTGCGGACCTTAAAAAACCTCTTACTTTTTTCATTAATGCACTTTTTCCCAGAACTGCTCCCCCTAAGCATCTGCCTTGCCCATCAAGATACTTTGTTGCTGAATGAATTATTAAATCTGCCCCAAACCTAGTCGGAATTTGATGGGCGGGCGTGCAGAAACAATTATCTACGACTAATAAACTTTTATTTTCATGGGCTAAATCTGCTAAAAATTTAATATCGCATACTTCCATGAGCGGGTTCGAAGGGGTTTCAACAAAAAAAAGTTTTGTGTTTTTCTTTAATGAATTTTGCCAATCATCTTTATTGGAAAGTGAAACGTAAGTAACCTCTAAGCCCCACTCAGATAAGACATTGTCAAATAACTTAACTGTGGTCCCAAATACGCTTCTTGAAACTATTACATGTTCTCCTGGCCTACATAAGCTCATTATGCATGACAAAATTGCAGACATCCCAGTTGAGGTTGCGACACATTCTTCTGTTTCCTCAAGGATAGCCAACCTATCTTCAAACATTTTAACCGAGGGATTAGTAAACCTAGAATAAACATTGCCAGCCTCTTGGTTTAAGAATCTTTCTGCAGCTTCTTCTGCACTTTTAAAAATAAAACTTGATGTTAAATATATAGATTCTGAATGCTCGCCTTGGCTTGAACGTATTGTTCCAGCCCTAACGGCATTTGTTTCAAATTTAGCGATGCGTGATTTTTTTTTGTTCATTAATTTCCTTTTTAGCTTCTTTTTTTAGTGTCGGGTGGAGCAAGTTGGACTAAATTCACCCAAAATAACTTAAATTTACTTAGCTATCATTTATTAAAATTATACAACCTTACAAAAGACAATAGCAAGTGTTGCTTAAACATGTTCTTCCTCTTCTTCAGATGCTGGATCTAACATCAAATCAAGTTGTGAAGAACTTTTTGAAGGCTTATTCAAGATTTCATCTGACCTAAGCATTTCGATTCTATTAAGATAGGCATCATCAATATCATTGGTAACATACTTTCCATCGAAACAAGAACAATCAAAGTCTTCAATTAAATTCCCTTCTTGTAGGATATTTTTCTTCAGCTCCTCAAGGTCTTGGTAAATTAGAGCATCAGCCCCAATTTCAATGCGAATTTGCTCATCATCCTTATTAAAAGCCACTAGTTCATCTCTCGATGGCATATCAATTCCATATACATTAGGGTATCTTACTGGCGGCGCAGCTGATGCAAAAAACACATTTTTTGCTCCAGCATCCCTTGCCATTTGAATTATCTCTTTCGATGTAGTGCCACGAACAATTGAATCGTCTATCAGAAGTACATTTTTGTTTTGAAATTCAACTTTAATCGGATTAAGTTTCTGTCGGACAGATTTTTTTCTTAATTCTTGACCTGGCATAATGAAGGTTCTTCCAATATATCTATTTTTAATAAAGCCTTCTCTAAATTCAGCATTGAGCACTAGCGCTACTTCATGTGCACTGGGTCTGCTTGTATCTGGGATTGGTATTACAACATCTATATCAAGGTCTGCCCATTCGCTCTTAATTTTTTTGGCTAGCGACCTACCCATATTTAACCTTGTTTGATAGACCGAAATATTATCAATCATAGAGTCAGGACGAGCTAAGTAAACATATTCAAAGATACATGGTGTTTTTTTAACAATTGCACAACAAATTTTCGAGTAAAAATTTCCGTCAAGGTCAATAAAAACTGCTTCACCGGGCTCAACATCCCTAAGTAATTTAAAACCTAAAATATCGAGTGCGACTGATTCAGATGCAACCACATATTCTGGTCCATCTTCAGATTGTTTAATTCCAATAACTAGAGGCCTAATCCCATGGGGATCTCTAAAAGCAAGTAACCCAAAGTTATTTATCATTGAAACTACTGCGTAAGCACCTTTAGATCTTTTATACACATTACTAACAGAATCAAAAATAATATCTGAAGTTAGTATATTTTTTTTTGTTGATTTTTCAATTGCATCCGCTAGAACATTAAGCAATACCTCTGAGTCAGAGTTTGTATTGATATGTCTCAAGTCTTGCTTAAACATATCGCCTTTCAATTTTTCAGAATTAGTTAAATTTCCATTATGCGCGAGAACTAGACCATAGGGTGAATTTACATAGAAGGGTTGTGCTTCTACTGCAGATGATGATCCCGCTGTGGGGTACCTTACGTGGCCTATGCCAATATTTCCAGACAAATGTCTCATATGTCTAGTACGAAAAACATCTTTCACTAAGCCATTATTTTTGTACATTTTAATTCGACCATTATCGCATGTCGCTATTCCGGCTGCATCTTGTCCTCTATGCTGAAGGACTAATAATCCATCATAGAGCATTTGATTTACAGGGCTATTTGAAACTATTCCAATTATCCCACACATATAATTCTCATTTTAGATTGAATTCTCTTCATATTTTACATTGTTAAGCCAATCCTGTGGCAAATAAGGAAATGTTTTTTCTACTACCAACTTTATGAGAACAATTGAATTTGACTGTTGCCAGGTTGGATCTTCTCCAAAAGAAGTTTTTTCGATAACAAAAATTAGAAAATAAACAATAATCACCCCCCTTAAAATACCAAATAAACCTCCGAGAATAATGTTTGATGCCCCTAAGCCAATTTTGTGAACGAACGCACTTATAAATTTTATCAATATAGATGAGATAATTAAAACAAATATAAATATAATTACAAATCCAGTAACATATTTTATTGAAAACTCTGCGTCAAAAGGAAGAACTATTGCAACACTTGAAGAAAAATAATACGCTACAAAAAAAGCAGACATCCAAGCCACAAGGCTCATAAGCTCCTTAACAAAACCCCTAAAAAAACCAAAAATTAGAGAAGCAAATAAAACTAAAATAACTAAGATATCAATCAATGACATAAACCTATGGAAGCTTCCTAACAAAACCAGATAAATTTGATTTCTTAATCTCTTGGAGGATTAGTCGCGCTTGTTTTTCATTAGAAAAAAATTCCGTCGTTAATCTTATTTTATCCCTACCATCCATCTTGATGATCTGGGTATTCGTTTTATAACCCATAGAGTTAATTTGATCTTTGACCTTCATCATATTTATCTCATCCGTAAAAACACCTAACTGAACTGTAAATCCTTTTTTTTTTAAAGATCTTTGATAAATATCTCTTTCTTTATTTTCCTGTACTGAAGAACTTACTTCCTCAATTAATATTTTTTTAGAGGTAGAAAATTGCTGAGTAGTTTCTAAAAATGAAATTTTTGGATTACTTTTTATAGCCTCTGCTTTAGTTTTTACAAAAAAAATAGATAGAGAAAATAAGATTATTAAAATTATTATAGCTCCTACAAGCCTTCTCTTCGCTCTTTTAATTAAAAGAAGATTGGTTACTGAGTCTTTTGAATTTGACATATTGAATTATCTTTTAAAATTTCACTTACAATAAAAAACGAACCAAACGCTATTATATTATCATTATCATCACTATTTTTGTGTGCTACCGAAAATGCCTCTTTTGTGGTTTTAAAACTGAAGCATATGACATCTTTTTTTTGTTCAATTAGTGCTGAAATAACTTCTGCTGATTTTGTTGCTCTTGGGGAATCAATTTCTGAAATATACCATTCATCTACAAAATCTATGAATTGCCCAGTAATATCAATGATATTTTTATCTTTCAGGAGCGAAAAAACACAACGAACCTTGCCATTAAGCCTTTGCTTCTTAAAAAATTGGTTTAAAGATTCAGCGGATTCTTTGTTATGTGCAACATCTAAAATTACCAATGGATTTTTATTAACACAATGTAATCTTCCAATTATGTTTGTTTGTTTTATTCCTTTTTTTAAATTACTTTGTGTTACAGGGTATTTTTGATTAAGAAGCTCAACTACCCTTAGAGCTCCAGATAAGTTTTGTAACTGTGTCTCACCATAAACCTTAGGTAATGGTAAGTTTAAAAAATTTTTTCTTTTACCAAAGAAATTTATTTTTAAACCATCCTTTTTTATAAAATAGTCGGAATCAATTTCTGAGATAATAGCCTTAGAGTTGGCTTTAAATTTTTTTATAAATACTTCTTTATAGCTGAAATTTAAAATAGCATTCTTATTTTCCCTAAAAATTCCTACCTTTTCTTTAAATATTTTTTCTATAGAATTTCCTAAAAATTCTTGGTGGTCAAGGGATACAGATGTGATAACTGAAACCTCAGGGTCAAAAATATTAACAGCATCTAGTCTGCCACCCAACCCAACTTCCATAATGGCAATGTCGATATTATTTTCAATAAATATCAGCATTGCTGCCAATGTGGTCATTTCAAAATACGTTAATGATATATTTTTCCTTGCTTCATTGACTTTAAAGAGAGCATCAACAATCATTTGGTCTGAGCAAGGTTTTTTATTAATTTTAACCCTTTCATTAAATTTAAAAAAATGTGGTGATGAATAGCTTGCAACTTTATAACCACTATTTTGATAAATAGATTCAAGGAAAGCACACGTAGAACCCTTCCCATTTGTTCCAGCAACCATTACGATCGGGAAGGATTGTTTAATATTTAAGTTTGTGAAAGCCTGACGGACCCTATCTAGTCCAAGTTCGATTTCATCTGATGTTATTTGACCAATGAAATCCAACCATTCATCAAGTGAGTTTGACTGATTTAACTCACAAATCACGTCAATTTTTAAGGTGTACAAGAAGATCTGCCAGAGTCTTTCTTAGCTGCCTTCTGTCTATTATCATGTCAATAGCTCCGTGAGTTAACAAAAACTCTGAGGTTTGGAATCCGTCAGGTAATTTCTCCCTTACCGTTTGCTCAATGACTCTAGGACCAGCAAAACCAATTAGTGCTTTTGGTTCAGCAATTATTATATCTCCGAGCATTGCAAAGCTGGCTGAGACACCCCCCATAGTTGGATCGGTTAAAATAGATATAAAAGGTTGTTTAGCCTCACTGAGCTTCGTTAAGGATGCACTAGTTTTTGCCATCTGAAACAAGGATAATAAACCTTCTTGCATCCTTGCACCCCCACTTGAGGATACACAAATGAAAGGGCACTTGAATTTAATGGCAGTATTAACTGCTTCTACAAACTTTTCTCCAACAACAGAGCCCATTGACCCACCCATAAATTTAAATTCAAAACATGCAATCACTACATCCAACGACTCTAAATGTCCCTTAAAAGTTATTAAAGCATCATTCTCATTGGTTTGTTTTTGAGATGACTTAATTCTGTCTTTATAAGGTTTGGAATCCTTAAAAGATAATGGATCAGTTGGTTTGATATCCTTTCCTAGCTCTATCTGGTCTGGGGTATCAAGAAGCAAGCTGATTCTTTTTCTAGCATTAATTCGATGATGAAAATCGCAATTAGGACAAACATAGTTATTTTTTTCTAAGTCAGTACCGTATAAAACGGTTTGACATGATGGGCATTTTTGCCACAATCCTTCAGGAATATTTCTCTTAACCTTACCTAAAATATTTTTAATTTTAGGTGGTATTGCTTTTTTTAACCAACTCATATTTTGTTAAACACTCGAGGAATCAATTGCGGTCTTCATACTATGCATCAATTTTTTTACATTTGAAATAATTTCAATTTCGTCAGATTCTTCAATCTCTCTTACGATTCTACTACCAATAACAACTCCATCTGAGATTTCAGAAACAGCTTTTGCTGTTTTTGGATCCCTTACACCAAAGCCTACCGCAACTGGAAGTTCTGAATATTTTTGAATATTCTTAACATTTTTAGATACTTGCTCAATATCAATATTTGCGGCACCAGTTACTCCTTTAAGTGAGACATAGTATAAAAAACCAGATGCTTGCTTTGCAATTAATTTGATTCTTTCATCTTCCGTGGTGGGTGAAATTAAAAATATACTATCAATTTTTTCCTTATTAAGTTTTTTTACAAACTCCTTAGACTCTTCGGGAGGGTAATCAACAGTTATAACTCCGTCTATTTGTGCCTCTTTAATTAAGCTAATAAAATTTTCAACGCCAATAGCTTCGATGGGGTTTGCGTATCCCATTAATATTAAAGGTGTTTCTTTATTTTTTTTTCTAAAATCTTTAGCAAGTTTTATAGTATCTTTAATTCCAACTTTATTTTTTAGGGCACGTTCACTAGCCCTTTGAATAACTGGTCCATCCGCCATTGGGTCCGAAAAAGGTATACCTAATTCAATCATATCAGCACCATTTTCAACCAATGTATTCATCAATGACACCGTTTCTGTTGGAGATGGGTCACCGGCCGTAATGAAAGGAATTAATGCACTTTTATTTAACTCTTTTAATTTTTCGAATGTTATTTTTATCTTTGACATATTATAAAGAAATTCCTGAAATGTTAGCTACTGTATTAATATCCTTATCTCCTCTTCCTGATAAATTAACCAAGATAACTTCTTCTGGTGACATATCGGCGGCCAATTTTTGTGCGTAGGCAAGAGCATGACTTGTCTCTAAAGCTGGAATGATACCCTCAACTTGACATAAATTATGAAAAGCTTCCAAGGCTTCATCATCTTTAATTGCAACATAACTTGCTCTACCTGAGTCTTTAAGCCATGAATGTTCTGGTCCAACCCCTGGATAATCAAGACCTGCAGAGACAGAATGTGTCTCAATTATCTGTCCTTCAGAGTTTTGCATAAGATAAGTTCTATTGCCATGAAGGACACCTATTTTACTTTCAGATGTTAAAGGTGCCGCATGTTTTCCGGTTTCAATACCTTCACCCGCTGCCTCAACACCAATTAACTTTACATTCTTGTGTTCGATATACGGATAAAAAATACCCATAGCATTTGAGCCACCCCCAACACACGCTATAACAACATCTGGCTGTTTATTGGCAATTTCTGGCATTTGGTCCAAACATTCTCTGCCAACAACAGAGTTAAAATCTCTAACCATCATTGGATAAGGATGTGGTCCTGCAACCGTACCAATAATATAAAAGGTATTTGAAACATTTGTTACCCAATCCCTTAAAGCTTCATTTAGGGCATCTTTTAATGTCTTGGAACCGCTTTCAACAGGAACTACAGTTGCACCTAATAATTTCATTCTATAAACGTTGGGGGACTGCCTTTTAACATCCTCTGATCCCATGTAAACAACGCATTCAAGACCTAATCTGGCTGCAATTGTTGCTGTTGCTACCCCATGTTGCCCAGCCCCTGTTTCCGCAATAACCCTTGGTTTTCCCATTCTTTTTGCTAACAGTGCCTGCCCAACTGTATTATTAACTTTGTGAGCTCCGGTATGATTTAAATCTTCCCTTTTTAAATAAATTTTAGCACCACCTGCTTGCTTTGTAAGTCGCTCTGCGAAATAAATAGGGCTTGGTCTTCCAACAAAATGTTTAAGATCACTATGAAATTCTGCTACAAATTCTGGATCGTCTTTATATTTTGAATACATTTCTTTGAGCTCATCGAGAGCCTCAATAAGCGTTTCAGCTACGAATGTACCTCCAAATTGACCAAAATGCCCAAATTCGTCGGGTAAATTATAAGGTTGCATCATTAACTCCTATCATAAATTCTTTCATTTTTTCTTCATCCTTTTCTCCCTTTCTGCTCTCAACCCCACCACTAACATCTACGCAAAAAGGGTTTACTGTTTTAATTAAGCTTTTAATATTCTCAGAATTTAACCCGCCTGCAATAATAAGCGGGAGACTTAACTTCCTAGGAACCTTTTTCCAATCAAAAACTGTTCCTGTTCCCCCTTTTAGCTTTTTACTAAAAGTATCAAGCAAAAGTGCTGATGCCGATTCATAATCTTTACAACATTCTAACAAATTAATGTCTTCTTTCATTGGTATTGCTTTAATGTAGGGTAAATTAAATTGATTACAATATTCTTCAGATTCATCACCATGAAATTGCAGGAAATTAATTTTTGATTTAATGATTGAATCTGTAACAAACTCTGCATCGTTATTCACGAACAAACCAACCCTCAAAACAAAAGGGTGAAGACATGAAATAATTTTTCCAGCATCAATAGGGTCTATGTATCTTGGGCTATCTTTATAAAACACAAACCCGAGTGCATCCACACCTAAATTAGATGCAAAAAGTGCGTCTTTCTTTTTTGTTATCCCACAAATTTTTACTCTTGTTCTCAATATTTAAATAACCTATGTATTAATACTTATTTTATTGTTAGTCATTGGGAGTCCCCACTTTGAATCATACCTAATATTAGTGAGATATAAACCATTAGGTGAAAAAGTTGCTGGCACTAAACACCTATCATTTTGTTGAAAAAGAAGATCAATATGATCAGCCTTAAATGCACCATAACCTACCTTAATAATTGTGCCCATCATATTTCTTACTTGATGCTGTAAAAAAGCATCCGCAATAAAAGTAAATAAAAAATAATTTTTATGCTGTTTTACACTTATTTTAGAAATAGTTCTTACCGATGAACTCGCCTGACACTCTGAAGACCTAAATGCATTAAAGTCATGCTTTCCTTTAAATTTTAATAAAGACTTTTTCATTAAATCAAGATTTAATTTATAGAAAGTCCATCCGCAATAATGATTCATGAGAGCAGAATTTATTGATTGATTTAAAAGTAAGTATTGATACTCTCTCCCTTTAGCAGAAAATCTTGCATGAAAGTCAGCGGCGACCTCATGTGCCCACTTAATACGTATTGAACTAGGCAGAAATGAATTAATACCTTTCACCCAAGAATTCATGGGCCTTCTTAAATTAGTATCAAAATGAATAATTTGCCCTAAAGCATGAACGCCTGCATCAGTTCGACCTGCTGCTGTGGTGTCAATATTTTCGTTAGTAATGGAAAAAATAGCTTTTTCAATCTCGCCTTGAATTGTTCTGACTATAGGCTGCTTTTGCCAGCCAGAAAAATCTTGTCCAGCATACTCTACTGATGCTGCTATTCTCATCTAGCTAACAACCTTAATCGACAATAAAAATGAATCAATCCAATAGACCAAGTAAAATTAATCTTTGCGAAAGTTACTTTTTCTATTTTGCCATCCCATCATCTTCACTCTTTATTTGCTTTATTCATTGATGCAATGTATCGATCTGTAGGCTTTAAAGATTCTGATGTTTTATTAGATGCTTCCTCATAACTAGACTGGGTACTAGAGCTTTGTTCTAAGTTTTCATTAAATAATAATGATGCTTGACGTTTTTTTCTTGAGAGAATAATTAATAAACCAATAATGGCTACTAATAAAAGTGCTAGAAGTAGTATATGTAATGTGGTTAAGCCTCCCTTTTCATTATCTTTGATAATCACCTCTGTAATATTGTCATCAGCATTTGAAATAGAAGATTTAAAAGTTTTTGTATTTATTTCAACGCTAGGTTCTTTAATAATGACTTCTTTTACAGGCTCTGCAGTCTTAACTTCTTTTACAGGCTCTGCAGTCTTAACTTCTTTTACAGGCTCTGCAGTCTTAA
>CAJXQA010000029.1 GCA_913058475.1 uncultured Nitrosomonadales bacterium | reverse complement strand
GATATACCTATATTGTGTGGGAAGGTGAGGGATGAGCTCAGCCAGTGAAATGCTCCGGTTATGATCGTTTTTATGTAATGGATTTCCCTCCCACGCAAGTCCAATTAAGGGTTTTTGTTGTGCATCTATTTTCTTCTTCCACTTAGATGCAAGTTTTGTATCGGCCCAAACGTAGCGGGTAGGGGACGGAATATTTTTTAATCCCGTTCCGAATTTTAAAGGCAAGCTGAGTAGCGGGCACTGAAAGTCAAAATAGGGGAGTTTTTGCCCCATCAATATGATTGTAATATCAGAATCAATGGAACCAACAATATTCACTAACTCCTTATGCGTCTCAAGGATGACTTTAGCACCTAACGCTTTGATGGGTAATATGTAACGGCTGAACTGAATTGTATCGCCCAGGCCTTGCTCGCTGTAGAGCAGTATAGATTTACCCTTAAGTGACTTTTTTCCATCCCATAAGGGTTGTTTAAAGCTTCTAATCACAGAAGGATCGGATAAGTCTTTCCATCGCCACTCATATTGCCCCCAGCCTCCTGAAAAGTCGCCCGTTAGAAGTAGTGTAACTCCCAATGTGCTATTTGCTTCTGGGTAATCTGGTTTGAGGTTTATGGCTTTTTTAAGGTCCTTAAGGGCGAGATCCATCTTATTAAGCTCCTTATAAATCACCCCTCTATTGTTGAAGGCTTCAGCATAATCAGGTTTTAATTGGATGGCTTTGCTGTAAGCTTTAACTGCATCATCATAATTTCCGAGTAGCTTTAAGGTATTTCCTTTATTGCTATAAGCTTCGGCATAATCAGGTTTAATGTTTGTTGCCTTTTCAAGTGCCTTATAAGAATCATTTGTACGATTCACTTCAGTAAGTATCACGCCATAATTATTAAGTGTGGCTGCATCATCAGGCTTTATCTGCAATGCTGACTCAAGGAGTTTGATGGCTTTATCTTTCTCGTTAATCTGCCCATAAAGGATGCCTAATAGCTGTAAGGCATCAAAATGCTTAGGTTTATGTTTTAGAATTTGTTCGTAGATATTTTTGGCTTCTTTTAGGTCTCCTTTTTGGTGATATTTAAAAGCCTCAGAAGTCAGAAAGGAGATTGTTCCGGATAATGTTTTTTTTTCAGACAAACTAATAACCTACCTTTTTGTCATTCACAGAAGTAATATTACTGAATAATCTTATTATCATTACAAGGCAAAAGGTAAAAATTGTTATTTTTTTCATATACAATTAATTATACTTAAAATGTTGTATTTAAAATGAAAAAATCAAATTCCCTCTACGTTTCATCCCCTGTGAACGCACTCGTTAAAGGTATCTTGCGAGAGGATAAGACACTTAAAGAAGTTCTTGAGCACGGAGACTTTGGCTTAGGTACCTTTAATGATCTAGATGGTGAGATGGTGCTTTTAGAAGGTGTTTTTTATGATCTTCACTCCGATGGAAAAACAAATATAGCGGATATTAACCTTGAGACACCCTATGCCTGTGTGACACATTTTAAGCCTGAAACATCTGTAGTTATTAATGAAGAATTAACCTTTGATACATTAAAAAAGAAAATAGACTCCTTATTCTTATCGAAAAACTTGATCTACGCGATTCAAGTTACCGGAAAATTTAAGTCAATTAAAGCTCGATCTGTTCCTAAACAAGAAGCATATAGGCCGTTAGTTGATGTCGCAGGTGATCAGAAAGAGTTTTTCTTTGAGGAAGAGGAAGGAACTTTAGTTGGATTTTGGACACCTGATTTCATGCATTCAGTCACGGTACCTGACTATCACCTTCACTTCATATCAGATGATAAACAAAGAGGAGGTCATTTGCTTGAGTTCTTATCAAAAAACGTTGAAATTAAAATACAACCTATAGAACAGCTTACATTAGACCTTCCTCACAGCATTGACTACCTTACTGCAAGCTTAGAAGATGATATAAGTGATGATTTAGATAAAGCAGAACACTAACTAATTACTTCGTATAATGTATATTATGTTAAATGAACTATTTATGTCTATAAAGGTCAATGAAATTGTGATTTAATATAATAATAATTATATTAGGAGAATATTTATGTTTGGGCTAGACATGAAACAAACACAAACAACAAATAAACTATTAATCATATTAGTATTTTTAATTGGTATTAATATTATGATGAACTTTTTAATATTTATACGTCAATTATTGATGAGTTAATTAAGTTATAAGGGAAAGCGTGCAAAGCACATTAAGAAACTACCAGTATCTTGTTCTGATTATCATTATATGGGGGTCATCCTTCGCGATGATGCATGAATGTCTTGTTGGTGGACATTTCTCACCGGAACAAACCGTTGGATATAGATTGGCTATTGGATCAATTGTATTGTTAATGGCGTGTATATTCTGCAAGAAAAGCTTTCCAAAAACATTAACGCCATGGATGCATTTTTTTATATATGCAATTATTGGAAACATTGTCCCCTTCCTACTCATTTCTAGGGGTCAGATGCATATTACATCAGGCATGACAGGCCTTCTCATGGCTTTTGTTCCATTAGTCACTATGGTATTGGCACATATCTTCCTTCCAAATAATGCATTAAATCGCTTTAAGATCATAGGTTTTGTCCTTGGAATTTCTGGGGTGCTATTTATATTAGCGCCATCTATTAATGATGGAGGGAACACTTTATTTGGAATTCTTTTGATATTGGGTGCAGCCGCTTCTTATGCTAGCCATGGCGTAGTCGTCGAAAAGCTTCCGAAGTATGACCCTATAGTTGCAGCAACATGCTCATCTATTCTTGCCTGTTTGTTAGCATTCTTGATATGGCCCGATATGGTTCATATCAATCTTGATGGAGTTCCACTTAAAACGTCTTTAAATATGTTAGCACTTGGCATACTGCCAACAGGTCTAGGTGCATTAATATTCTTCAATCTCATCAATAATGCTGGAGCAACTTTTCTTTCAAATATGAATTACGTCATTCCCGTTTACGCATTTACTCTAGGCGCAATAATGCTTGGTGAGCCAGTTTTATGGCAAAATATATCAGCTCTTGTGTTAATTGTTTTCGGTATATTTGTTTCTAGAAGAAAAGTTAAGGGTTAAGGGTAAAGATTATATTATGACAGATAAAATAGACGTAATTATTATTGGTGCGGGCATAGCTGGAATTACAACAGCTTATTACTTGCAAAAAAACTTTCCAGATATCAAGTATAAAATAATTGATTCAAGAAGCGCTGTAGGTGGCACTTGGGACCAAATGAGGTTTCCTGGTGTTCGGGCAGATAATGATATGTATACCTATGGATTTAGTTTTAATCCTTGGCAAGGTCCAATAATAGGAAAAGGTCAGGATATTAAAAATTATATAAACGATACCGCAGAAAAATTTAATATAAAAAAGAATATATTATTCGATACAAAAGTCATTTCATCATCTTGGAAGATAAATCAATGGACAACAAAAACTAACCATAAAAATTTTACTAGCCAATACGTTATTTTTTGTACTGGATCACGTGACCGTGATAAACCGCACCTACCAAAGTTTAAAGATGAAAATAAATACCAAGGAAAAATCGTCCATACACAAAATTGGGGTGATACAGACTACAAAGATAAAAATGTAACTATTATTGGTAGTGGATGCACTGCGATTACGATGGCACCATCAATAATAAAAGAAGCCAAAGCAGTAACATTAGTTCAGCGGAGTCCTGCATGGATTATAAATATTGATAGTCATGAAAAATCATCACGAAGGTACAAAACATTTGAGGTCTTGAAGGATTATATATCTAGTAGATTTTTTAAAAAGTCACTTAGAAAAAGGATAATAGCTGCAGATCCTTATTATAATGAGGCAACTACTCCCTCATATGATTATTGGGACCAGCGCCCTGCTTCTAGTTTAGATCAAGATTATTTTAGGGCTGTAGAGTCAAGCAATGTAACAATAGAGCGCGTAGGAGTTAGTAATTGGGAAACAAGAGGAATTAAGTTACAAAATGGTAAAGTTATCAATAGTGATGTAACAGTAATGGCGACAGGCGGTAACGCACAATTATTAGGTGGTATTGATATTTTTGTTAACGATAAAAAAATAAATATCAATGATACTAGCTGGTACAGAGGGATGATGTTTAGTGGATTACCAAATCTTTTTGCTCATGCAGGATACATAAATTTTAGTTGGACGGCTAGATGCGAAATAGTCAATGAACGTATTTGTAAAACAATCAAGTATATGAAGGAAAACGAATTAAGTTCGTGTACTGCTAAGTATTTGGGAGAAAAGTCTAAGCCATCAATACAGGCTAATTACGTATTAAGAGCGATGGATAAGTTTCCGAACAGGACATATAAGTTTTATCAAAATTATTTCGTTGAATATTTAATCTTTAAATGGAGTAAGATTAATGACGGAGCGTTAGATTTCAAGCGATAACCTTTTTAGTACAATTTAAACTAGGGTACAAGTTATTTTAAAGTGATTTAATTAAAGCCTTCAATCCCTAATCTTTTCATCACTATTTCTGCATTTTTTTTGCTCTCAGTAGCACCCTTCTCATCACCAATCTTAGTATAAAGTTCAGCTTGAGCTATCAATGTTTTAGCTAAATAATATTCACCACCATTGTCAATACAAAACTTCTCAAGCTTATTAAGTGTATCTACTGCCTTAGTTTCATTTTTATCTAAATAGTAATACCTAGATAGCTCGATACTGCTATCTGCATACTCACCTAACATGCCTGTCTTTTGGAACATTAATGTTGCTCTTAAGCCATACTCGACCGCCTTAGAGCTTTTATTTCTGTAGTAGTAAGTCTGAGCCAACCCTTCATAACAAACCGCTCTTTCATTGTCATTCGAAGCTAATACCAATGCTCTTGTATAAAAGTCTTGGGCATCTAAGAATTCTTTGGTTCTTAAATTATTAATGCCTAGTTGGTATAAAAAACGATGTTCATATTGAAGATATTTACTATTACCAAGCTCTGCTGTCTGAAATCCATAAGTAAAGGTTTTACTAGACACTTTTAAGTCTCCTGAATCTCTTTGTGTAATGCCCTTAAAAAGGATTGCTTGCATTTGATCGGCTTGAATTGAAGCTTCTTTCTCAGCAATATTAAAATCCTTAATTGCCTGCTCATTATTTCTTAGACGGAAATTAGCTTTACCTTTACAGAAATTAGAATCATATTTATCCTTAACTAAATTCGCTGCTTTTAAAGCCTCTTCATACTTACCTTTATTTAATTTTTTCTCACATTCGTTGTTGACATTGTAAGCTAAAATACTATTTGAATATAATAATATAAAAGATAAAGTTAATGTTAATTGTTTAATCATTATTCCTCCGTAGTCCATTTAATTAAGTCATCTTCAGATAAAACTACTACCCCAAGCACTTGCGCTTTTTCTAGCTTACTTCCCGCATCATTTCCAGCCAAAAGATAATCTGTCTTTTTAGATACGGTTGAAGTCACTTTTCCGCCATATTGATCAATAATTTGCTTTGCATCTTCTCTCTTAAGTGTGGGTAACGTGCCTGTTAAAACAAAGATCTTCTCACTAATTTCAGGTACAAATTTGACCTCTTTTTTGGCCTCACTTCTAAAGGTCACGCCATTATTAATTAGCCTATCAATTAAAGCAACACTATTTAAGTCATTAAAGTAACTGTGAATAAAGCCTGAAACAGTAGGCCCTATGTCATCAACCTGCTCTAGATCAACGAGTGTTTGTGCTTTTATATTAGAGATAGTTCCAAATTCTTTGGCCAAATCCTTTGCTGTTGCCTCTCCTACCCCTCTTATACCTAATGCGTATATTAAACGACCCAATGTTGTTTCTTTTGAGTGATGAATGGAATTAATGAGGTTTTTTGCTGATTTTTCACCAAACCGCTCTAAACTTTCAAGTGAAGCTAAGTCTAGCGTATATAAATCTGTAAAATCATTAATCATTTTATTTTGTAGTAGTTGATCGATAATCTTTTCACCTAAACCATCAATATCCATGGCTTTTCTTGATGCAAAATGCATGATGGATTGTTTTCTTTGTGCGGAGCACTGAATGCCTGCGCAACATCTAAGAATAACCTCTCCCTCTTCCTTTTTTAGCTCTGAATTACACTCAGGACAGTTTGTTGGCATTGAAAATGATTTAATATTACCTGGTCTTTTAGACTTAATAACACTTACAACCTCAGGTACCACATCCCCTGCTCTTCTAATTAAAACAAAGTCATTTATATGAACGTCTTTTCTTAAAAGCTCTGATTCGTTATGAAGTGATGCGTTGGTTACTGTCACACCAGATACGAAAGTTGGTTTGAGTCTTGCTACTGGTGTGATTGCGCCTGTCCTCCCCACTTGAACATCAATGCCTAACACTTGTGATTCAGCCTCCTCTGCAGGAAACTTATGTGCTACCGCCCACCTTGGCGCCCTTGACACAAAACCAAGCTCATCCTGATGATTTAGTGAGTTTACTTTATAGACAACACCATCAATATCAAACGGTAACTCTTGTCTTTTATCAATAATTTCATGGTAATAAGCTAATAAGCCTTTAATATCATTAACATTTTTTACAAGATTTGTTGTTGGTATTTTAAGTTCATTTAGCAATTTAATTGAATCAGAGTGCGAGGTGAGGATATTTTCAATGCCTTCAAAATCTATACTGTAAGCATAAAATCTGAGTGGGCGTGTTGCTGTAATATTTGAATCTAATTGCCTTAAGCTGCCTGCTGCAGCATTTCTAGGATTAGCGAATACCTTTTGACCCAACTCCACCTGTTTTTTATTTAGAGCGAGAAAATCTTCCTTAAACATGACAACCTCACCTCTTATTTCGATTCTTGATGGCAGACTTTTTGTGTCTATTTTAAGGGGAATAGACTTGATAGTTTTGAGGTTGTGAGTCACATCTTCACCCGTGAAGCCATCGCCTCGTGTCGCACCAAGTGAGAAAAAACCTTCCTCATAAATTAATGCAATCGCAAGCCCATCAAATTTTGGTTCTACTGCGTAATTTATACTTTCTATTCCTAAGTCAGTTTTAATTCTTTTATCAAAGGCTACTAATTCGTCCTCATGGAAAACATTATTCAGAGAGAGCATAGGTTTGATATGGCTTACTTGATTAAATGCGGTATTGGAAAGCATGCCGACTCTTTGCGTTGGTGAGTCTTCGGTGATTAGTTCAGGATATTGCTTTTCTAACCCCTCTAATTTCCTCATGAGGTCGTCATAAGCGCTATCAGCGATGGTAGGATCGTCTTTAACATAATAATTAAAATTATGTTCTTGAATCTCTTTTTTTAGAGCTAAAACAATTTCATCAAATGCACTATTTTTTTTCATGACTTAATTGAACATTTTTTGAGCGATATTAGAGCCCGATGGAATTTTCTTCTCTTGCATTATTTTTTCTAATTTTTTTAAATGTACATAAATTTGGCTTATTTGGTCATCATTCAAGGTCTTTCTGCTGACATCAACAAGCACCCCATTAAGCTTGGAGTTGAACTGTTTAATTGTCAGAATCAGTTCGTTGAATGCCGTTGTAATTTTTAAGGTATTTGGGATATCCATTTTGAAAATAATTCCTTGAAGGAATGCTTCATGACTAATATTTAATGGCTTTCCAGATAGTGAAGTCAATGTACAAATCTTTAGACCTGAATCTGGGTTTATTAATTCGTGATACGACTTATTGTTAATTTTAAAGATAGGCTGTTTAAAAAAGTCTAACAAAGGTCCTGCGTGAAATGTTGGGTCAGATTTTGGAAAAACCTGAAGAATCAATGAGTGATCAACTTCTTTTTTAAATTTATTTAAATGAAAAGATTCTTTTTCAATGTCCTGATTAGATAACCAAAATATTGGTCCATCAACGTTTGATGAAATATCATTCGCAAGTTGTTTAAAATCATCAATACCTTGGCTATCGAGGATGTATTTCCTACTTGCGAGCAACAAAACTAAGAGAATTTGGTTGTAACGAATAGTGTCATAAATAGCTGATTCTGTTGCCCATAAATCATTATCTTTTCTGATGTAAACTCTCACACCTGGCATCGATTTTATTTTTTCTAAAAGCAACCCACTGCTACTCTCTTGTATCTTTTGGCATGTAATTGAAATTACAGTTTCAATATCTCTGTCAATGCCATCGGGTAAATTTGAATTAATTATTTTTTCTGAGCCAGTTAAAGGTTCATTGATCTTCTTCTCTGAAGGCTCAAAAGGTTCCACAACCTCAACGGTCTCTTCTATATTATTGAAGTTGTGAAATAGAGGATCATTTTCTTCGCTAATATGGTTCTTAGGTTTCGTGAGGCTAGCTTGTTTTTTTGATAATGTTTTTAATTCACTCCAGTTATAGATAATCAATACAAGAATAATTACTAGGCCTGCGATTAAGAGTGCGAGTTGAACGTCATTCATATTTAGTAAGCAAGCTCCATATCGTCGATATCACGCATGTCAACTTCTACAATTCTAGAAACTCCAAGTTCTTGCTGGGTAACGCCCACTAATTGCTCTGCAATTTCCATGGTAATCCGATTATGTGTCACGATTAAAAATTGTGTCTTTTCTGCCATTTCCTTTACCAATGAACAGAAATTACCTGTATTGGTGTCGTCCAAAGGTGCATCTACCTCATCCATGACGCAGAACGGAGAGGGATTTAATTTAAATAGTGCAAATATAAGAGATATTGCCGTTAATGCTTTCTCCCCTCCCGATAAAAGATTAATCGTTGTATTTTTTTTACCTGGTGGTTGCGCTGATACTTGAAGACCTGTATCTAATATTTCACCTCCCATCAATTGAAGCTCTGCCTTTCCACCCATAAACAATCTTTTAAAAAACTCGCTAAAGTTTTTATTAACTTCCTTATAGGTTATATCTAATTTTTCTCTTGTTTCACTATCAATTTTTTTAATTGCATTTTCAAGTGTCGTCATCGCTTCAGTTAAATCATCCGATTGTTTTTGTAAATAATTTTTTCTTTCTTGGATAGAATTTAACTCATCGATAGCAGCTTGATTAACTGGACCGAGACGTTCCATTTTAAGGCGTAGTGAGTCACACTTTTCTATTATCGATTCGACATTTGTATCAGCATCGATTGCATCAAGTAAAGCATTTTCCTCAAATGAGGTTTTTTCAATTTCCTGGCAGCATTGCTGGAATAAGATCTGTGCTTCCCTTTCTTGAATTTTAGTTTCTTGCAGTTTTTCAGTAAGTGGGTTCAGTGAGTGCTGTTTTTCCAGTCTTGTGCTTTCTAAATTTTTTAAATTAGCTTCTTTCGTTAAAAGTTCTTCTCTTGCTTTAATAAGTTCTTTTTCGGCAAGTTCTTTTCCTTGAAGACTTTCTTTGAGCATGGATTCTTGGTTTTCAGAACTTTTATCGTTTAATTGTCTATGCGAATCATTAATTAATTTTTCTAAGCGAAGCTTTTCGTTAACATTGTGAGTTAATTTTTCAATAAAATCTTCATGTTTGTTTTGGTAAATTTTTAGGTTAAACATGAGCTCTTGCTCAGCTTTATCTCGAGCAAAAACCTTTTCTCTCTCAGATTCAAATTGTACCTCGGAGATTTTTTTATTCCTCAATAATTCTTCTACTATGTCTTGGAAATTTAATTTATCTTTACTGTGCTCATCGAGACTCTTTTGTTTTTGACTAAGCTCCTGCATAAACCCACTTATTTTTTTATCAGCCTCTTCAACCTCGATGCCTATATTGACAACTCTTTCCTGCCTATGAATTTCAATTTGTTGTAGCTTATTTACCTCTAAATTAATTGAATTTTTCTCCTCAATAAGAGTAATTTTTTTCTCAGATAAAAGTTCTACTTCTTTTTTTATAGCCCCTAATTTTTCTATATGCTCATCTGTCATGCTAATGGTGTTATCAAGTTTTTTCTTATGCCCAGGTAAATCTTTCTTTAAGTCCTCAAGTAGCTTAAGATTAATTAGTTTGTTTGAATTTGTTTTATTTTCAGATCGAAATACTTGAAAGTTTTTACCATGAATGTTTCCAGATTGATCAACCAACACTTCACCAAAGTTAAGATCTTGAAGATTAACTTCTAGATCTTGTTCATTTGTGATGTACGTATGACATAGCCACTCTTTTAAAACATCATTTATATTAGGTATTTTAGAAGATATCTTTGTAAGCAATGGTGTGAGTTTTGCATTATGTGTATTTGTTTTACTTGAACTTCCTTCATATACAACAGCTATGCTTGTTGGTATCTCCTTAAGTGATTGAGGCGCTATTCTTTTACTTTCATAGGCGCTAGCATATTCTGAAAGAAGGAAGCCAACTGCTTTTTGCCAATCTTTTTTGATATCAACTCTTTTAAATATATTTCTATTTTTATCGATACCTACTTCATTAAGAAACTCACTGGTAACCTCATCATTCATTTCACTCTCTACAAAGTTAGACAGCGTCGAGATTTGTATTTCAGTTTGTTGAAAATTTTTAAGATGCTCATCCTTCAGTAAGTTAAGGCTATCCGTTTCTTTTTCCAACCTATTGAGTAACTCTTTTTTCTCTAATAATTCATTATCAGCGAGCGTTATTTGACTATCTATATCTCCTATGTGATTTAAAGGGGCGCTGTCATTACTTTCTCCTTTCTCCTTTATCGCCAAAGATTCGTCATAAAGTTGTTTTTTTCTTGTCTTTAAATCTTCAATACTTTTATTAATGTAATCAATTCGAGTTGATTCTAGATTAATTAACTCATATATCTTTTGACTTTCGCTTTGTTGTAATTCTAACTTCTCAATGGCCACTCTATATTCAGCCTCTACCTTCACAAGCCTGGCTTTATCAGCACCTGCATTTTGTTGGTGCTGTGAAAGTTTTTCATTTTCGATTTGTATTAAATTTTGATTTTCTTCCATCCCTTTTTCAATTTCATCGATTAAAGTGGTGTGGGATTTTAATTTTTCCTCACTCTCCACTAATGTAATCTTCAATCTCTCTAGATTATTTTTAATGTTATTTAGGGCGTTTTCTGCATCGGATACAAGGGCATTCACCTCATAAAATTTAGCCTGCGCAGAATTGATTTCATTAGATATTTCAGCGTGCTCTTGCCTTGCATTCTCAACATTCACCTCGATATCTCTTAGCGCTGTTGTGAATTGATCTAATTCAGTCTGTTGTTTAGTAATAAGTGTTTTTATTTGATCCCATGATTCATTTGCATCTCTCTTCTTCAATGCCCAGACCTGAGCTTCTTGGAATTTTAAATTTTCTTGGTGTTTATTATATTTGCTTGCGGTTTCTGCTTGAGATTCAAGCTTGGTGATTTGTTGATTAATTTCCCTTAACAAGTCTTCAACGCGAGATAGGTTCTCTCTTGTATCACGCAGACGGTATTCTGTTTCTTTCCTTCTCTCTTTATATTGACTAACACCAGCGGCTTCTTCAAGAAAGTTTTTAAGCTCTTCTGGCTTTGCTTCGATAATTTGTGAAACTGTATTTTGCCCTATAATTGCGTAACCTTTAGCGCCTAAGCCAGTGCCGAGAAATAAGTCACCAACATCCTTTCTCCTCACCTGAGTGTTATTAATATAATAACTTGACCCCTTTTCCTTTTCGATGACTCTCTTGACAGATATTTCAGCATAACTAGCCCATGCCTGTGGAGCCATTCCTTCAGAATTATCAAAGAAAAGTTCAGCACTTGCTCTTGAGACAGCTTGGCGAGTGTCACTTCCGTAAAATATGACATCCTCCATCGTTCCTCCTCGCAGTTCTTTGGCTGAGGATGATCCTAAAACCCACTTAATAGATTCGGTTACATTAGACTTACCGCAACCATTTGGACCTACAATACACGCTAATTGAGCGTCAACTTTTATTGTTGTTGGGTCAACAAATGTTTTAAAGCCGGCTAATTTAATCTCTTTAAGTTTCAATAGTCAGTCAATCTTTGAATTTTGTTGAAAAAGAATTTGTTCAAGGCAGTATAATGTCATCTTTTAAATATATTAAAGCTTAAGTTATGAATCAAAATTCACTCGGTGGAAAGCCAACAGCCCAACCCACTAAAACGCTAGAAACATTCGAAAATCCCAATGCAAAAAGAGATATTCATATCCATATGCAAATCCCAGAGTTTACTTGTTTATGTCCTAAAACAGGCCAACCTGACTTTGCTACTTTATACCTTGATTATATCCCCGATAAGACTTGTGTGGAACTAAAAAGTCTAAAACTCTACATCTGGTCATTTAGAGATGAGGGATGCTTTCATGAGGCAGTAACGAACAGTATTTTAGACGACCTTGTAAAGGCAACCAACCCAAGATTTATGCGATTAACAGCTAAATTTTTTGTAAGAGGTGGCATCTTTACTAATGTCATTGCAGAACATACAAAACCAGGATGGAAGCCACAGCCTAAAGTTGATTTAGGTCAATTTGATTCTGAAAAAAATTATCGAGATTAATCTCACGGGGGTATAGCTCAGCTGGGAGAGCACTTGCATGGCATGCAAGGGGTCAGCGGTTCGATCCCGCTTACCTCCACCAATTCTTGTTTTCATTTACTCCTAAATAGTCTATCAAACACCCTATTAAACCCAACCATAGCAATAAAATTCATCATATACAATCCTAATCATTCCTATTGAATCTAACATATTGTGGGGGTATGATTGGGGGTATATTAAATTTCGGTAGAGAAAATGTGCCAGCTCTAAAAGTTACAGTAATTGAAAATGCTAAACCAAAGTCTAAAGCATATAAGTTATGGGACTGTAACTCTTTGGTTACCTCGTATGAGGTCTAATTAGGCTTATTAGAGTTCCGTATGAGGGCTTATCAGTGCATATCTGCCCTATTCTTTACCCCATATGAGTACACCTTTATATATGTACCATAGGGTTTGTATTGGAGGGGGAAGGAGTTAGTCTCAATGAACCTAATTGCAGCAACTCAAAGATGATTAAAGACCTATTAAAACTGTATTAAAGAGGATTGAATAGGCAATAACAGCACTTATACCAGATAAATTACAATAAACACTATATGATTATATTCAGTAACTTACGCAGAGAAACTCTGGTGATTTATGAATAAATAGGAGTTATAAGTGGTGTTAGGAAAAGCACCTTACCCCTCTACCCCCGTCAGCTATAGCAAGAGGTGTGGGAAGTAATTTTTTGTTAGAAAGGGAATACTACTTAAATGTATATTGCAGACCCACCATTATTTCTTGCGTTTTTATTTCACCGCCGTTAGCTCCTTTTTGTGCGTCTAAATCAGCACGCCGTAATCCATCTCTATAAACTTCCGTACCCTCTTCAAATTCCCCTAGATTGACATACTGGTAACTCACATCTAAAGAGAGCTGTTCGGTTAAGCTAAACAAAGTGCCTGCCGAGAGCTTATAGGCAAACTGATTACTTGTATCGCCAACAGTAGAAACGCCATTAGGAATCCCATTAGTAGAGCTCACATTTGTCCCCGTTTTATTTCTTGAGATACCGATACCACCACCTACATACGGGGTAATAGGCGTATTGCTTATGGTAAAAGGTTGGAAGTCATAAAAGCCATTGACAAATAAAGCCTCTGTTTGAATTTTTGCATTACTGGAAAAGGTTGAGTTTGTTGTAAGCCTAGCAT
>CAJXQA010000028.1 GCA_913058475.1 uncultured Nitrosomonadales bacterium | reverse complement strand
ACCTCTCTATTCGTCGGCAGCGTCAGATGTGTATAAGAGACAGCCTTAATATATTCTCCATTTAGCCAATCTAACTTTGTTTTATCAAACTGAGCAGGAGATGAAGTGACATGCTTAAAATCAAACCATTCACAAAATTTATCCATAGAAAATTTTTCATTGTCACCATGTGACCAGCCGAGCCTAGAAAGATAATTATTGAGGGATTCAGGTAAATATCCATCTTCCTTATACTGCATTACGTTAACTGACCCGTGTCTTTTTGAGAGTTTTTGGCCATCTGGACCATGTATCATAGATAAGTGTGCATAATTTGGAATTGGTGCCTTTAAGGAATTAAGCAAATTAATTTGTCTTGGGGTGTTATTGATATGGTCATCCCCTCTTATTACATGTGATACATCCATATCCCAGTCATCAATGACCACACAAAAATTATACGTTGGCGTTCCATCTGACCTTGCAATAATAAAATCATCTAACTCTTCATTATTGATATTAATCTCACCTTTAACTAAATCAACCCACTTAACAATACCTGTTTTTGGATTTTTAAATCTTATTGTCGGAAAGATATCTTTAGGGGGCTGTGGTAAGGTCTTACCTTGCTCTGGCCTCCAACGACCATCATAGCGTGGCTTAGCCCCTTTTTTAATCTGATCATCTCTCATCTTATCAAGCTCTTCTTTAGAGGCATAACAATAATAAGCATCACCACTTTCTATCATGGTCTTTATATATTTTTTATATAAATCTAAGCGTTTCGTTTGGTATTTTATTGTTTTATCATGCTCAAGCCCTAACCATTTCATACCATCTAATATTGCATTTATAGCATCTTTTGATGATCTCTCAATATCAGTATCTTCAATTCTTAATAAAAAATCTCCCTTATTCTTTTTCGCATAAGCGTATGAAAATAGCGCAGTCCTGACTCCTCCAACATGCAGATATCCTGTTGGACTGGGTGCAAATCTAGTGACCACCTTCATAATATAATTTCCAATTTAATGAACTAGCTCATGAATAAAATAAATAATTAATACGCCTACCAATATTAATGAAATCTGCTTGATAGATTCTTTTAACTCTGTTTTTTTATGAAGACCAGGTATCAGATCTGATATAGCAATATAAATCATACTTGACGCAGCGATTGCTAGAACATAAGGGACAAAACTCTCCATAATACTCAGGATATAGAAAGATAAAAGACCACCAAATAATGTCGCAAAACTTGATGCAATATTCCACATATAAGCTTTAAATTTAGATACCCCTGAGTGTAAAAGTACTGAAAAAATACTCATTTCCTGAGGCAAACAATGGAGCATCATTGAAAGAGCTGTTATTAGTCCTAGTTTAATATCAACCAAGAATGCACTTGCAATTAGTATACCATCAACAAAATTATGAAATAAATCACCAATAACAACAATGCCGCTCTTTCCATTAGCACTAATATTAGAATTAGATTCACCAGTTCCACACTCTGAATGTTTATTACAATCAGGTCCATGACAATGACGCCAAATTAAAAGTTTCTCTAGAATAAAAAGAACAAGGATTCCTATTAAAACAGTAAAACTTATAGAGTGAAAATTATTATTTGACACTTCCATAGCATGGGGGATGATTTCTAGAAAGGCGGTAGTCAAAAGTGTTCCGACTGCAAGACTGACCATATTACTAGTAAGTGTGTTATTTGAATTCTTAAAAATTACACTTGCTAAAAAAAGACTGGTAATTCCTCCAGCAAAAGATACAGCGATTATCCAGTATAAAGCCATAGGCCCCCCAAAAAAAGATTACATATTATAAGTTGAACTCATCAAAGATGAAACAGAAAAAGTTATTCAATCCATATTAATGATGTCATTCTTTCTGAAGATGCTTCCCTTCGATATGAGTAATAATTATTAGCATTTTTATAAGTGCAGTGATTCTTTGTAATGTATATTTTTTCTACACCTAAATTAAAAAGCTTTAGTTCTGCTACTTTAAGCATAGAAAGAAAATATTTGCCATTCGCTCCATGTTTAAATGCCTCATCAGTCGTTGAGTCATTTTCTAAAAAAATATTTCTTACCTCAGCCCCTACCTCAAAAAATTCTTGACTAATATGAGGGCCAATCCAAACTATAATTTTTCCTCTAGCGTTAATTTTTTTTAAGGTATTTTCAATAATGCCAGATGATAGACCTCTCCAACCTGCATGAATAGCAGCAACAAAACTCCCCTCTTCATCTGTAATCAACAAAGGCATACAATCAGCTGTTCTTATTGAGCAGATCACTCTGGGATACTTTGAATATGAAGCATCAGCATTACGTTCATCGCTGGGTAACTCAATAGATATATTACTATGTGATTGATTTAATCCTTTTTCTTCTTTGTTAATAAATTCAAGGCCAAAATTAGTTGATAATTTTATTTTGTTTGTATGTGAAGATTCTTTTATAGAGTTATTGTTTCGTTTTGTTTGTAAGGCAAAAATATTTTTTGGAACAATCCATTCGGGCTCAAATATATTTATATTATCCATAACTTTAAAGGTTAAGAAGGAATTGAGCTTTCATATCTTATTAAATCAAGTAGGCTTTTCATATCTTCTGGTAGATCAATATCCCAACGCATATCCCTTTTTGTCTTTGGATGAATTAAACCCAATGAGCTAGAATGAAGCGCTTGCCTGGGAAAGTTAATAGTTGCCTCTTTTAAGGCAAGTGATAACTCTTTTGTAGGTATAATTTTCTTGAGCCCATAAGTCTGATCTCCGACTATAGGCGATGTATTGTTGTTCATATGAACTCTTATCTGATGTGTTCTTCCAGTCTCAAGCTTGCACTTCAAATAGCTATGCATTACAAATCGCTCCAAGACTTCGTAATGTGTAACTGCATTCTTTCCGTTATTTTTATTAATAGCCATTTTTGTTCTGACTGATGGGTGTCGTCCTATAGGAAGATCAATTGATTTATTCACAAGCACTTGACCCCAGACGATGGCACGATACTCTCTAAATACTTTTTTTGATTGCAATTGTTTAACAAGGTTTGATTGGGTAACTTCGTCTTTTGCAACAACCATTAAACCTGTTGTATCTTTATCAAGTCGATGAACGATTCCACATCTAGGTAAAGATTTATTTTCAGGAAAATGAGACAAAATAGCATTTAATATAGTACCGCTCCAGTTTCCAGCACCAGGATGAACGACCATATTCTTATCTTTATTTATAACAAATAAATTTTCATCCTCATAAATAATATTTAGTGGAATATTTTCTGCTTCAAATTGTAATATTTTTTCATCTTGTTGGACATCAACGCTGACCCTCTCACCCCCCATCACAATATCTTTTGATGAGATTTTTTTACTTTCAAGTAAAATATACCCAGACTTAATCCACGCTTGAACCTTTGCTCTTGAATAGGTTGACATTAAATCCTGAAGTGCAATATCTGCCCTTTTCCCTATTGATTTCATGGGGATGATTAACTCTAATTTATTTTCTTTCATAAGGTATAATTTACATCATCATAATCATTAATCAACCTATGAAATTAATTTCAACATTAATACTGACTTTCTTCTTATCAGGTTGTTTTTTCTTTGGAGATCCCGTTGAGTTTGATGAAACTACTGGGCAAACACCAGAATGGATTCTTGGAAGGGGAGAAGCTTATGCAAGCACTGCTGATTGGCCTTCAGCAATTAGAATATTAGAAAAAGGGGAGCAACGTTATCCAAATTCAAAGCTTGCACCACAATTTAAATTAGATCTAGCTTATTCGTATTATAAATATTCTCAAGATGCTGAGGCTATTGCGATGCTTAATAAATTTATTAGGCTTTACCCTAATCATCCAACAGTTGACTATGCATTCTATTTAAAAGGAGTCGTTCTGTTTGTAGATAGAGGCTTATTGGATAAATTCACCTTACAAGATATCAGTGATCGTGATGTTGCTCCTCTAAAGGAAAGCTTTCAAGCCTTTGATATTGTTGTAGAGCGATATCCTGATAGTAAATACTATGAGGATTCATTGATCAGAATGACATACCTAATGAATAAAATGGCAGAAAATGAAATTCATGTTGCAAGATACTATATGAAAAGGAAGGCCTATATAGCAGCGCTTAATAGGGGGCAGTATATCCTGCAAGAATACCCTCAAACTGTTCACCAAGAAGAAGCTTTAATTATTATGATTAGCGCTTATGAATTTCTTGGAATCCAAGATCTTCAGAGAGATACAGAAAAAATACTTAAATTAAATTATCCCAATAGTAAATTTCACACAAAAGATCTCCAAGCTCAGAAGAAAAATTGGTGGAATATCTTTGATAGCCTTAATATAGTAGATGGTGATTAACTAGAAACTTTTTTTTTATTCAATTTTTCTCTATATTCATTTTTAATTTTTCTCCTGGTCACGAGACCTGTTTTCTTTGGTTTCAAATCTTTATTATCAAAAGGATTTTCAGAGTTTTTTAATAAAACTTTGATAGGTGTTCCAACCAATTGAAATGATTTTCTAAAAAAAGACTCCAGAAAAACAAGGTAATCTTTTTTTATTTCATTTAAATGATTACCGTGAATAATAATTTGTGGTGGATTTAAGCCGCCTTGATGAGCATATTTCAATTTTGGCCTTATGCCCTTAATAATTTTTGGTGGGTGCGCAATTAAGGCATTCTCAAGTACAGAGTTAATTTGTGGAGTTGAGAGTTTTTTTTGCGAGGATTGATATGCTTTTTTAATCGCTCTCATCATTTCTGAAAAACCCATTTTATTTATTGCTGAGATAAATACCACTTCAGCAAAATTTGCAAAAGAAAGCTTTCGATCTATTTGATTTTTTATCTTATCTTTTTCATATGTATCTAATAAATCCCATTTATTAACAACAACAACCAGAGACCTTCCAGTTTCGATTACAAATGCAAGAATGTGCAAGTCTTGGGCTGAGAGCCCATCTTTTCCATCAATTAGTAAAGCTACAATGTTTGACTGCTCTACAGCATTTAATGTTTTAATAATTGAAAATTTTTCTATCGTTTCAAATACCTTCCCTTTTTTCCTAATACCTGCAGTATCCGTTAAGGTGTAGGTATCTTTTCCCCAAATAAATTCTGTTGAAATTGCATCTCTTGTTGTTCCAGGCTTATCAAATGCAATGAATCTATCTTCACCAAGTAAGCCATTAATGAGGGTGGATTTTCCTACATTGGGTTTACCAACTATTGATATTTTTGGATGGCTTTCATCTTCAATCTCTTCATCACCGACTTCATCAAACGTCAATAAAAAATCTTTAAGCGCTGAAATACCTTCTCCATGCGCAGACGATAATCTAACTAAATTTGAAAACCCGAGTGAATAAAAATCTATGAATGCTTTTTCATCAAGAATGCCTTCCGCTTTATTTACCGCAATAATCTTTGGCTTTTCATTCTTTCTTATAATGTCAGCAATATGCTCATCGGTCGGATGTAAACCCTTCCTAGAATCAACCATAAAGATAATAATATCGCTTTCATCGATTGCTTGCTTTGTTTGGAGGGCCATTTCCTGAACAATCTCTTCCTTGTTTTTTGGTTCAAATCCTCCTGTGTCAACCAGTAAAAATTGGCTATCTTGAATCTCTAGCTTCCCATAGTGCCTGTCCCTCGTTAGACCTGGCATATCAGCCACAATTGCATCCCGAGTTTTCGTTAAACGATTAAATAAACTTGATTTACCTACATTCGGCCTGCCGACAATTACGATAGTTTTCATTTTTAAACGCCAGCTAATTAATCTTTAAGAAATAAATCTAGTAACATTCTTTTCTTTTTCTATTACCTTTATTTCTAATATCACCTTCGTCAACATCACACATTTCATTTGTTGGAGCTTCAGTAGCTTCAGTAGCTTCAGTAGCTTCAGTAGCTTCAGTAGCTTCAGTAGCTTCTATACTATTTTCCTCGATATATTGTTGTCCATCAATTCTATCTTCCTCTATCTCTTCTGAGATATTTTTTACTTGTATATAAAAAACATTGCCACCTAAATCAATACCTAATATTTTATTATTTCCAATAGCGTGAATGTTTTTCCCTATTGGGACATCAGACGTTATTTGGGCTCGCCCTTCGACAACACCTGTTTCTGAATTCAAAAGATGCAGGTAGCCATCAAAATCTCCTACTGCAATGTAATTGCCTATGATAATAGGGTTAGTTAATCTACGATACTGTAAATCAGCATTTCTCCAATTCGTTTTTCCATTTTTTTTTGAATCTAAGGAATAGACTGAATCACTCTTGTGAGTTAAATATATATCAAAACCATCAAAGGCAATATTATTAAAGCTTGAAATTTTTCGAGTCCATATGATGCTTGCGCTTCTTCTATCTATTGATGTTAAATCACCTGAAGTTGAAACTGCATAAACTTCAGAATCGTTAATTATTGGTTTGCTTAAAACATCAGTAAGTCTATCAATATCTGTCACTCCTTTTATTTGAGATACATTTGCCTCCCATATAAATGCACCACTTTTTTGATGCACCGCAACTAACTTTCCTGCGCCAAATCCACCATAAATTACTCCGTCTGAAAAGGTTAAAGGAGATATGCCATTGAATGATAAGGGAGGTGATGAATGAATATACCTCCAATCAATATCGCCTTGCTTTAAATCAATTTGTAATATTTCATAGTTGGCAAGTCTGACGTAAACTTTTTTGTTATTAATTACTGGTGTGGTTAAAACCTCACCATCAATAAATATCTTCCAAATTGCATTTCCCTCACTATCAAGGCACCAAAGATAACTGTTTTCCGTAATGAATAGAATATTTTCAAAATCTCCACCTACCCCCATCATTATCTCTTCAGAGATATCTTTTTCCCAAATAGTTTTACCATTTTCAATTTGCATTTTTCGCAAACTCCCATCGCTGGTAGCAGCTATGACAAATTCTTCAGAAAATATAAGATTAAGATCGTTTACATCATTATCACCAACTTTATTCTCCCATATAAGCTGCATAGAAGCTTTTTTTTCATAGGGTTTTATTTCAGTTGGGATGTTATTAAATTCATCTGCGAAGTATTGGTCATCCATTTGATCGACAAAGTCTTGAACTGGTCCAACAAAGCAACCAAATAATAGAGAGGTAAAAAATATTAGAGGAATTAACCTCATTGACTAATTGAATTTAATTTATTCTCAATGACTTTATGAAGCTCTCCTTGACCACCAAAGTAATTAAGAGCAAGTTCATAAGATTTGATAGCATTCTCTTTATCATCTTTAGCGAGGTAGATATCGCCTTTTAAATCATTTGCTAAGCCAATATATCCATCAGTTATGATTTTATTTGCCACCTCAAGAGCCTCGTCTGGTTTTTCCTGAACTAGATATAAGTTACCTAAGAGGTAATTTGCCATAGATTGTATTGATGACTCTATATTTTCCTCTGAAGCCCAAATGAGCTCATTGGCTGCGGCAGAATAATCACCAGTCTCTACTAAAATTTTAGAATAATAAATAGTTGCTCGGGCAGCATAGGGTGAATTATTATATTCATTTTGAAGTTTTGCTACTTTCAATTTGATTTCATCAATATTATCCATTTTGGATACGAGAACATCCTGGAAAAGTTGAGATGCTTCTTCAGCCTTAGATTGATTAGAACTAATAAAATACTGGTAAGCAAAAAAAGCTAATAAAAATACTATTAAAGCTGAGAATATTTTAATTTTGTGTGAATTATAAAAATTCTTAAAATGCTCTGATTGTTGTTCATCATTATCAAATGCCATAAATTTTAATTCCTTTTTGAGATTAATCCTGGAATTGATTGGATTAAGTCTTTTGTGTATTGGTTCTTTGGATTTTTGAAAATTATATCAGTTTTTCCTTCTTCTACGAGCTTTCCATGTCGCATAACCATCACATCATCTGCAACATGCCTTACTATCCTTAAGTCATGAGTAATAAATAAGTAAGTAAGTCCAAACTCTTTCTGTAAGTCTTTTAAAAGTTTTAATATCTGTGCTTGAACGGAGACGTCAAGCGCAGAGACAGGTTCGTCACATATCACTAATTTCGGTTCAAGAATAAGCGCTCTAGCGATACCAATTCTTTGCCGCTGGCCACCTGAAAACTGATGGGGATATTTTTTTAAATCAGATACACTTAGACCAACCCGCTCAATGAAATCCTCAATTTTTTTTCTACGGGCATCGATATCTAAATAGTTATGAATGAGTAATGGCTCCTCCATAATTTGTAAAATGTTCAATCGTGGGTTTAGTGAAGCATATGGATCTTGAAAGATCATCTGAATGTCTTTTCTGACGCTCTTTAACTTCTCCCCTTCTAAGCTCAGCAAATCAATACCATTAAACTTAACACTCCCTTTATCAAGCTTTACAAGGCGGACTAAACTTTTAGCAAGTGTTGATTTTCCACTCCCAGACTCTCCTACAACAGCCATCGTCGTTCCTTGATTGATAGAGAAACTTACGCTATCAAGCGCATGGATATTAGTCCTCACTCTGGAAAAAAATCCTTGTGTTTGCACATATGTTTTTGATAGATTGTTTGTTTGCAGTAGCTTCTTCATATTCGTTGCATTGCCCTATCCAACTTTTCATAATCTATTGGGGTTAATTGTTTTTTCCCCAATGCATCTGGAACGCATCCGAGTAAGGCTTTTGTGTATGGATGTTTTGGTTTTTTGAGTACCTGATTAACTACCCCTCTTTCAACAATCTTGCCTTTAAACATAACAATCACATCATCAGCGATATCCTCAACAACGCCAAAATCATGAGTAATAAACAACATAGACATATTTAACTTACTTTTGAGGTCATCTAACAGTTTGAGAATTTGAGCCTGAACAGTCACATCAAGCGCTGTGGTAGGTTCATCTGCAATAAGTAAGTTAGGATTACAAGACATTGCCATTGCAATCATGACCCGTTGCCTCTGCCCTCCTGATAATTCATCAGGATAACTATTGACTCTTTCGATAGGAATCCCAACAAGCATTAATAATTCTTCAACTTTTTTATTAATCTCATTATTTGGTGAATCAGAGTGTACAGTTATAGCCTCTTTGATTTGATATCCAATCGTTAAAACTGGGTTAAGTGAAGTCATCGGTTCCTGGAAAATCATGGCGATATCAAGACCTCTCTTTTGTCTAATTTCGAGCTCACTCATTTTGCAAATATCTTCATTATTAAATAAAATTTCTCCTGACATTTTTAGCTGAGGCGATAGTAATCTGATAATCGAAAGTGCCGTTAAGCTTTTACCACTTCCAGATTCACCAACAATGCATGTTGTTTTTCCTTCTTTTACAGAAAAGGAAATGCTATCAACTAAATATAAGTTAGTATTAACTTTAGTTGTTATTGATAAATTATTGATTTTTAATATATTTTTTTTCATTTTATTGAATATTATTTTTTATAAAACTTAATACATCTTTTTCTTTAACTTCTGTTTGAGAGCCATCTTTGCGAATAAGTTTCACTTGAATGAGATTGTTTTTTAACTCATCTTCACCAATAATGAGTGCAATTTTTGCATTACTTTTATCCGCTTTTTTCATTTGCGATTTGAAGCTACTTGAGTCAAGGTTAATATTAACTTTATAATTTTCATCTCTGAGTAATTCCGATATCATAAAAGCTTTATTTCTTGGTTCGTTTCCTAAATTTACAATGTAAATATCTGGGTTAATATTGGTAACCAAATTTGTATTTTCAAGTAATAAAATAATTCTTTCAATACCTATCGCAAAACCACATGCTGGCGTTGGTTTTCCACCAAGTCTTTCTACTAAATAATCATACCGTCCTCCACCTGCAACGGTGCCTTGACTACCTAAATCACTCGTAATCCATTCAAAAACCGTTCTATTATAATAATCTAAACCCCGAACTAGTCTTTTATTCAAATGAAAATCAACCTGATTATCCTTTAAGATCTGACAAAGTAAATCAAAGTGATTTTTAGCATCCTCATTTATGGAGTCAATCAATTTTGGTGATTTTTCGAGCATTTCCTGCATGAGCGGATTTTTACTGTCTAATATCCTCATTGGGTTTTTATGCAGCCTTCGTTTTGCATCATCATCAAGGATCTCTAAATTTTTTTCAAAATAATCAATTAATTTTTTTCTATACTGCTCTCTGTCCTCCATATCTCCAATAGAGTTTATCTCTAGACGAATTTTTTTCTCTAAACCAAGCGTTTTCCACAACCTACTGAGCATAATTATCTGCTCCGCATCGCTTGAGGGCTCTGTTAAGCCAAATGACTCAATGCCAAGCTGATGAAATTGCCTTTGCCTTCCCTTCTGAACATTTTCATGTCTGAACATGGGGCCTCTATAAAAAAGCTTTATGGGTCCGTTATACGTTAGACTTCCTTGAATAACAGCCCTTACACATCCCGCCGTACCCTCTGGCCGCAAGGTCAACTTGTCCTCATTTAACTTATCTGTCCAGCTATACATTTCCTTTTCAACAATATCAGTATGTGTACCGACACCTGCTTCGAATAATTCTGTTGCCTCAATTATTGGAAGTCCAATCTCTTCATACCCATATTGGTCAAAAATAGATAGGCACTTTGATTCAAAATAGCGCCAAATCTTCTGAGCATCCGGGGTTACATCGTAGAATCCTTTTATAGATTGAATTTTATTGGCCATTTGGAGTTATTTTTTCTTATAATTATTTTGGATATAATTTTCAATAATACCTTTAAAATCATTGCTAATTGAAGAACCTTTCAATGTTACTGTTTTCTTTCCATTTTCATAAACAGGTGCCACCGGAACTTCGCCCGTCCCTGGCAAGCTGATACCGATATTAGCCATTTTTGACTCTCCAGGGCCATTAACGACGCAGCCCATTACCGCTACCGTCATATCTTCAACGTTATTATATTTCTTTTTCCAGACTGGCATGGTCTTTCTTAAATAGCTTTGTATTTCACCAGCCAATTCTTGAAAATAAGTTGAAGTTGTCCTTCCACATCCTGGGCAGGAGACAACAAGAGGTGTAAAAGACCTTATACCCATAGTTTGTAGCAACTCTTGAGCAACAATAACCTCTTTTGTTCTAGATTCTTCTGGCTCGGGGGTTAATGAAATTCGAATTGTATCGCCTATCCCATGTTGTAAAAGATATCCCATTGATACTGCAGAAGAAACAATTCCTTTGGACCCAATACCGGCCTCTGTAAGGCCCAAATGTAAGGGGTAACTACATCTTTTTGATAGGTTAGTATAAACCTCAATTAAATCTTGAACATCACTTACCTTGCACGAGACAATAATTTTATTATTCGCTAGTCCTAACTCCTTTGCAGCATTAGCACTATCTATGACTGACCTAATTAAAGTCTCCTTCATAACTGATTGAGATGTTAAGGGATTTTTTAGCTTTCCATTTTCATCCATTAACTTTTTTAAAAGATCTTGATCCAAGCTACCCCAATTTACACCGATACGAATAGGTTTATCGTAATCTATTGCAATATTAATCATTTCTGCAAATTGCTCGTCTCGCTTACTTCCCTTGCCAACATTACCTGGATTGATACGATATTTATCAAGGGCATTTGCGCAATCAGGATATTTTTCTAATAATTTATGCCCATTGAAATGAAAATCACCCACAATAGGTGCATTGCATCCATTATCAACTAGTTCTTTTTTTATATCAGAGACTGCTTTGGCTGAACTTTCGTCATTAACAGTAACACGTACAATCTCGGAGCCAGCTCGCCAGAGTTCTAGTATTTGGGCTACCGTTTCTTTTTTATTAAATGTATGAGTATTCGTCATCGACTGGATCACAATAGGAGCTCCACCGCCTACTGCAATATCACCAACCATTACTTGTGTTGTATTTTTTTTAATCATATAAACTGAAGTCGTTGCGTTCTCTTTGTTTTATCTTGAACTTGTCCTGCAAGCTGACCACACGCAGCATCAATATCATCCCCGCGCGTTTTTCGAATTGTTGTCACAATGCCTGCATCCATTAAAATTTCTTGGAAAGAATTAATTACTGACCTTTTTGAGCACTTATATCCACTTTTTGGGAATGGATTAAATGGGATTAAATTAAGCTTTGATGGAACATCCTTAATTAGCTTGATAAGTTCTTTGGCTTGCTCAGCTGAATCATTGATACCGTCCAGCATTACATACTCAAATGTTACGAAGTCTCTTGGTGCTCTTTCTATATACCTAATGCAAGAAGACATAAGTTTATCGAGAGGATATTTCTTATTTATTGGAACAATTTCATCTCTAAGTTCGTTATTAGAAGCATGAAGAGAAATGGCAAGGGAAACTGGACAATCAAGACTTAATTTGTCAATTGCAGGAACTAGACCACTTGTTGATAATGTCACTTTTCTTCGACTTAAGCCATAAACAGCGTCATCTAACATCATTTCTAATGCATGAACGACATGCTTATAGTTTGCTAAGGGTTCTCCCATCCCCATCATCACAACATTCGTTATAAGGCGCTCATCACTTTTTAACAGCTTATAATTCTCTTGCTCACGGAGTTTGTTGTTAGCTAGCCATAACTGCCCTATGATCTCAGCTGATGTTAAATTTCTATTAAAGCCCTGTCTGCCCGTAGAACAAAATGTGCACTCTAGTGCGCAACCCACCTGCGATGAAATACAAAGCGTGCCACGATTTTTTTCTGGAATAAAAACAGTTTCAATACCATTTTTTGTCCCCATATCTAACAGCCACTTGCGTGTTCCATCAGAAGATAGATGATCTAATTCAATTGCAGGAATTTCAACGCTAGCCATCTCTTTCAAAGATTCGCGAAATGTAATTGCTAAATCAGTCATTTTAGAAAAATCTCTTTCTCCAAAATGATAAATCCACTTTAATAATTGTTTTGCGCGATAAGGCTTATGCCCAAATTTTTTAATATATTCGGTTAATTCATTACAGTTTAAATCGAGCAAATTATCCAAAAAAATTTAACCAAAGAAATATTCAATCTCTATTTTAGCATTTTCTAATGAATCGGAACCATGAACAGCGTTTGCATCGATGCTTTCAGCAAAATCCGCTCTTATAGTGCCGGCATCAGCTTCCTGAGGGTTAGTTGCACCCATCAATTCCCTATTTTTTAAAACGGCATTATCACCTTCGAGTGCTTGAATCATGACAGGACCAGATATCATGAATGCTACTAAGTCGTTAAAAAAAGGTCTTTCCTTATGAACAGCATAAAAACCTTCAGCTTCTTCTTTTGAAAGATGGACCATCATAGCTTTTACTATTTTTAAATCCGATTTTTCAAATCTAGTATATATTTCACCAATCACATTCTTTGCAACTGCATCAGGCTTTATAATTGATAATGTTTGCTCAACTGTCATTTTAAAATTCTCCGGGACATTTATTAAATAATTCTTTGTAAAAGAGCGTTAAAATAACATTTTTAAAGCATAAAATAAATTAAATTTAACCAAAAACAATTATGTTCCTTACAATTGCATTTTATCATTTCGTCAGACTCAAAAACATCGAGCAACTTCAACCGTTTATTCAATCATTTTGTCAAAAAAATAACCTTAAAGGTACTATTTTATTAGCCTCTGAAGGGATTAATGGCACTATATCTAGTAAAGATATCAATATTTACGAATTCCTTAAGTTTATAAAGGAGGATATATTCTTCAATGCGAACTTTAAAAATTTGGAGCATAAGGAATCATGGGCAACAGAAAATCCTTTTTACCGAATGAAGGTCAGGTTAAAAAAAGAAATTGTTGCACTTGGTGTTAAAGGGGTAAGTCCTACAAAAAAAGTAGGAAAATATGTTAACCCAGAAGACTGGAATGAAATTATCCAAGACCCTGATACGTTAGTTATCGACACAAGAAATAACTACGAAGTAGATATCGGTACATTTGAAAATGCGGTTAATCCAGAGACGGAATCATTTAGAGAATTTCCCTCTTACGTAGATAATAACCTTAAAAACAAAAAGCCCAAAAAAGTCGCTATGTTTTGTACAGGGGGTATTCGGTGTGAGAAAGCAACCTCATTAATGCTAGAGAAAGGTTTTAAGGATGTCTATCACCTAAAAGGGGGAATCCTAAAATATTTAGAGAGCATTCCGAAAGAAGAAAGCTTATGGCAAGGAGAATGTTTTGTCTTTGATCAGCGTGTTGCAGTCACTCATGGTTTAAGTGAAGGACAATATGACCAGTGCTATGCTTGTAGGCACCCTTTATCCCCTGATGAGTTAAAATCAAATAAATATATTAAAGGTGTTTCCTGTCCATATTGTTTTAATAAACTTACTGATAAGAAAAAAACTGGAGTCATTGAGAGGCAGAAACAAATTATGTTATCAAAATCAAGAGGTGAAAATCATATAGGTGATGATCAAAATTTAAATAAGGAAAAGGTATGAAAAAAATTGGATGGGGAATTTTAGGTGCAGCAAGAGTTAACGAGCGTCTGATGC
>CAJXQA010000027.1 GCA_913058475.1 uncultured Nitrosomonadales bacterium | reverse complement strand
GTCAGATGTGTATAAGAGACAGGTTGTTACTTGAGGGCTTAATTTTTTGGATGATCTTGAAACATTAATAGAAAAATTAGTAGCTCAATTAGGCTATGAATTAGTTGATTTTGAAACAGTTAATGGTGGTCAGATTCTGAGAGTATATATAGATAAAGGTGATTTAATAAGCATCGAAGATTGCTCAAAGGTAAGTAATCATGTCAATAATGTCTTAAGTGTTGAAACTGATTTTGATTATGAAAGGTTAGAAGTTTCATCACCTGGACTGGATAGAGTGATAAAAAAAATAAAAGATTTTGACAGATTTAAGGGGCAACAAGCAAAGATAAAAACTAGATTTGCGATAGAAAATAGAAAAAATTTTAAAGGTACTTTGTCTGGCATTAAAGGCGAGTCAGTAATAATCAAAATAGAAGATAAATTATTATCAATTGACTTTGAGAATATAGATAAAGCACGTTTAGATCCGGATTATTAAATAGTTAATTTTGAAGTGGGGGAATAAATAAATGAGTCGTGAAATTTTATTGTTAGTTGATGCTTTAGCACATGAAAAAAGTGTTGCGAGAGAGATTATTTTTGAAGCTGTAGAAGAAGCGCTTGCTTCAGCAACTAAAAAGAAACATAAAGATGCCATCGACATAAAAGTAGAAATTGATCAAGAGTCTGGTGAATATAAAACGTTTAGGAAATGGACTATCCTTCCTGAGGATTTATTAGAAGATGAAGAAATACAAATTTCATTAGAAGATGACAGAGCAAAAGGACATGTTGAAAACGATATTATAAAAGAGCCAATAGAGTCAGTAGAATTTGGGAGAATAGGTGCGCAGGCAGCCAAGCAAGTAATTCTTCAAAAAGTCAGAGAGGCTGAGCGCGAGCAAATCTTAAATGAATTTTTGGCGCGAGATGAAAAATTAGTTTCAGGACAAATAAGAAGAATGGAGCGTGGTAACGCAATTATTGAAATTGGAAGAATAGATGCAGTCCTTCCGAGAGAACAAATGATTCCAAAAGAAAACTTAAGAATAGGTGATAGGGTAAGAGCTATTGTGATGGAGGTTGACAGGGGGATTAAAGGCCCACAACTAATTCTTTCTAGAGTCTCACCAGAATTTTTAATCCGATTATTTGAGCTTGAAGTACCTGAGATAGAGGAAGGCTTATTAGAAATAATGGCGGCATCTAGGGACCCAGGCTTGAGATCAAAAATTGCGGTGAAAGCTAATGATCAAAGATTAGATCCAGTTGGAACATGTGTGGGAATGAGGGGTTCAAGAGTGCAAGCAGTTACAGGTGAATTGGCAGGAGAAAGAGTAGATATTGCTCTTTGGTCAATTGAGCCAGCTCAATTTGTCATAAATGCAATGGCACCTGCAGAAATATCTAGCATCATGGTAGATGAGGATAAAAAAAGTATGGATTTAGTTGTGGCGGAAGACCAACTCGCGCAAGCAATAGGAAGAAATGGCCAAAATATTAGGCTTGCAACCGAACTCACAAAGTGGGAGCTAAATATTTTAAGTGAGGAAGAGTCTGATCAGAAAACAAAAGATGAGTATACAAATGTTAGCAAGTTATTTATTGAGAAGTTAGATGTAGATGCAGATATTGCTGATATTTTAGTCCACGAAGGCTTTTCAACTCTTGAGGAAATAGCCTATGTACCTATAGATGAACTAATACAAATTGAAGCTTTCGATGAGGATACTGTAAATGAGCTTCGCTCAAGAGCAAGTGCGGTTATTTTGAAAGAAGCAATATCAAATGAAGAAAAAATTAAATCACCAGCAGATGATCTACTTAATATGGAAGGAATGGATAGTGATACTGCCAAGCTATTAGCATCTAAATCTATAATTACTATGGAAGACTTAGCAGAGCTTGCAGCTGATGAGCTAATCGATATTGTCAAAATGGATGAAGAAAGAGCAAAAGAATTAATAATGACAGCAAGAGCACCTTGGTTTGTTTAATATAAATTTATTGGAGTTAACATGGAAAAATCTACTGTAGAAAAGTTTGCCAGTGAATTAAATTTGCCAATAGATTTACTTCTTAAGCAACTTGAGAGCGCAGGAATAAAAAAAACATCTGGTACTGAAGAGTTATTAGAAGATGATAAGTCAGCTCTTTTGAATTATCTTCAAATTGAACATGGTGCATCAAGTACAAGTAAGAATAAAATTACATTAACAAGAAAACAAAATACTCAAATCAGAAAAACAGATAGTGAAGGAAGAGCAAGAACCATTCAGGTTGAAGTTAGGAAGAAAAGAACAATTGTCAAACCAGATCAAAAAAAACAAGTTCAAGATGATTTAATAAAAAAAGATACATCAGTAATTGATAAAAAAACTGTTGACGATAAAAATCAAAAAGAAATTCGCGAGGAAGAGGAAAAGAGAAATGCAGCGTTAATGGCTGCCCAAGCAGAGGAAGTTAAAAATAAAAAATCTGCTAAAGAAAATGAAAAAGAAAAAGAATCTAAAGATGGCACCCTCCATAGACCTGCTTCAAAAGCAAATGTGAAGGTAGATAAGGATTCAAAAAAAACAGAACTTAAAGATAAATGGGTTGATAAAAATTTAAAAAAGAGGCCTATTAAAACTCGTAATGATAATAATAAAGGATGGCGTTCACCTAAAAATAAAAATAAAAATAAAGAGGAGGGTGAAGATCAAAATTTTGTAGCACCATCTGAACCACTTGTTAAAGATGTGCTAATACCAGAAACTATTTCAGTTGCTGACTTGGCACATAAAATGGCAGTTAAGGCTACAGAAGTGATTAAAACATTAATGGGTATGGGGATGATGGTAACCATCAATCAAGTTCTTGACCAAGATACAGCAATAATTATTGTTGAAGAGATGGGCCATAAGCCAGAAGCTGCAAAAGAAAACGATTTAGAGTCCTTTTTAGATGAAGAGTCTTCTAGTCTCAACGAGATTATAGAACCACGTCCACCGGTTGTAACAGTAATGGGACACGTTGATCACGGAAAAACGTCCTTACTAGACTATATCCGAACTACAAAAGTAACCAAAGGAGAAGCTGGTGGAATTACACAGCATATTGGTGCTTATCATGTTGAAACTTCTAAAGGAATGATTACATTTCTTGATACACCTGGGCATGAAGCTTTTTCTGCGATGCGAGCAAGGGGTGCAAAAGCGACTGATATTGTTATTTTAGTTGTTGCTGTTGATGATGGTGTAATGCCCCAAACAATTGAAGCAATTAATCACTCTAAAGCAGCAGGCGTGCCATTAATTGTAGCAATAAATAAAATTGATAAGCCTGATTCTAATCCTGAAAAAGTAAGGGGTGAGCTTTTAGGGCATGAGGTAATACCTGAGGAACTTGGGGGAGACTCGATGTTTATTGAAGTTTCAGCCCAGACAGGCCAAGGAATTGATAATTTATTAGATGCTGTTTTATTACAAGCTGAAGTGCTGGAATTAAAAGCACCAATTAATACCCCCGCAAAAGGGATTATTGTTGAAGGTAGACTGGATAAAGGGAGAGGCCCTGTTACAACGCTTTTAGTTCAATCTGGAACTATAAATATTTCCGATACATTGCTAGCCGGAAATGCATCTGGAAAAATAAGAGGCATGCTTGACGAAAATGGTAAAAATATTAAACAAGCTACCCCATCAATTCCTGCTGAAATTATTGGTTTATCAGATGTGCCAAACGCAGGCGATGAATTTATAGTGATTAATGATGAGAAGAAGGCAAGAGAGATTGCGTTATTTAGGCAAGGTAAGTTTAGAGATGTTAAGTTGGCAAAGCAACAAGCTTCAAAACTCGAAAATATTATGGATCAGATGACCGAGGCGGAGGTTAAATTTTTACCTTTAATTATAAAGGCAGATGTACAAGGTTCTTGCCAAGCATTAGCAGGTTCATTAGAAAAACTTTCAACAGATGAAGTCAAAGTTAAAGTAGTTCATTCGGCAGTTGGCGCAATAAATGAGTCTGATATAAATCTAGCTTCAGCATCAAATGCGGTTATTATCGCTTTTAATGTTCGATCTTCAGGTGGGGCAAGGAAATTAGGTGAAAGTTTAGACATTGATGTTCGTTATTACAGTGTTATTTACGAGGCTATAGATGAAGTTAAAGCGGCACTTGGAGGGCTTTTATCCCCCGAACAAAAAGAAGTTACTCTAGGAATGGTTGAAATTAGAGATATTTTCAAAGCATCTAAAGTTGGTACAATTGCAGGCTGTTTTGTTCTTGAAGGTGTTATCAAAAAAGGTTCAAACATAAGACTCTTGAGAGATGGTGCCGTTATTTATGAAGGCCAGTTAGATTCTCTGAAAAGGTTTAAGGATGATGTAAAAGAAGTAAAATCAAATTTTGAGTGTGGAATATCAATTAAGAATTTTGATGATTTACAGGTAAATGATAAATTAGAAGCATATGAACATGTTCAGGTAGCAAGAAAACTATAAAATGCCAAAAGACTATCCAAGGAGTGATCGCATAAGTCAGCAAATAAAAAAAGAATTAGCTGAAATTCTGAGCTTAGAAATTAAAGATCCTGCTTTGAAAAAGATTTCAATAATTGATGTTGAAGTGGCACATGACTTAAAAAATGCAAAAGTTTTTTATGTTGCAGATCATGATGATGAAGAAATTGTAAAAGGTCTTAAGCGATCATTACCTTTCTTTAGAACGCTGTTGGCAAAAAGAATGTCAACCAGGGGAATACCAAAGCTTCATTTTGAATATGATAAAACAATTGACGAAAGTACAAAAATATCAAAGTTATTGGATTCAGTTATCTAGTAAAAAATTCTGATGAATGAAAATAGGAAAAAGCTAGAGATCAGTGGGCTTTTACTAATTGATAAGCCTTTAGGATTTTCATCAAATCAAGCACTATCAAAAATTAAATGGATTTTTTCAGCAAAAAAAGCAGGACACACAGGGACTCTTGATCCTTTAGCGACTGGATTATTACCAATATGCTTTGGTGAGGCAACAAAATTTTCGAGCCACTTACTCAATTCAGAAAAAACGTACGAAGCTTCAATAAAATTGGGATGGAAAAGTTCAACAGGGGATGCTGAAGGTAAATTAACTGAGTCAAAGATTATTTCATTATCGTTGGAAAAATTGCAAAAAGAACTTAAATCGTTTATTGGGTTATCGAAACAAACTCCGCCCATGTTTTCTGCTCTGAAATATAATGGACAACCACTATATAAGCTTGCTAGGGAAGGTGTAAAAATTGAGAGACAAGAAAGAGAGATAGATATCTCAAAGTTAATTTTATTAAACTATTCAAAAAATATAATAAAAATTGAGGTTACATGTAGTAAAGGAACCTACATAAGAACATTAGCAGAAGATATAGCTAACAAGCTTGGAATGGAAGGATATTTAACAGAACTAAGAAGGACAAAAATTGGTAAATTAAATATTAATGAGGCATTTAGTATAGAAAATATTTCAACATTATCATCTGATAAAAGAAAATCTTGTATAAAACCAACTGAAGTTTTAGTCGATAGGTATCCAAAGCTTAGTTTATTGGATTCAGAAGTAGATTTTATAAAAAATGGACAGCCTATTAAGCTTAAAAAAAAATTAAATACAGAAATTTACACACTTTTTACAAAAAGTAAGGTTTTTATAGGTCTTGGGGAAATTGATAGTAATAATTTATTAAAAGTTGTCCGTTTAATTTCAACAAATATAAATTAAATAAATTATTGTTAATTTATAAGAATCCCGTTAAAATATGCGGTCGCTAATAGGAGAAAAGAATGACAAGTACAGCAGTTGAAAAAGCAAAGATAGTTTCAGAGTTTCAGACAGCAAAAAACGATACAGGATCACCAGAAGTACAAGTAGCATTAATTACTGATCGTATTAGCTATTTAACTGAACACTTTAAGACGAATGCAAAAGACAATCATTCTAGAAGGGGTCTGCTTGCTCTAGTTAGCCAGAGAAGAAAGCTTCTCGATTATTTGAAAGGCAGAAATTTAAATAGATATCAAGAATTAATTAAACGCCTAGGTATAAGAAAATAATAGGTAAATGAAATATAAAGCCGATTGTTTACAATTTAGTTAATTGTAGAATCGGCTTTTTTGTTATTAAGAATGCGTCCATTTATTAAGAAGTGAATAAATGAGACTTTAATAAAATATAAAAGGATAAAAAAATAAATGTTTAATGTAATAAAAAAAAGTATTAAGTTTGGTGAGCACAATCTAACAATCGAAACAGGTGAGATAGGAAGACAAGCAGATGGAGCAGTAATGGTAAGCTACGGAGATACTGTAGTTCTAGTTACAGCAGTCGGAAGAAAAGAAGCCAAAGAAGGGCAAGACTTTTTCCCTTTAACAGTAGATTATCAAGAAAAAAATTATGCAGCGGGCAAAATTCCTGGCGGATTCTTTAAGAGAGAAGGAAGACCAAGCGAGAAAGAAACTTTAACTTGTAGATTAATCGACAGGCCTTTAAGACCATTATTTCCAGATAATTTTTATAATGAAATACAAGTTGTAGCGACAGTCATGTCGTCAGACAGTGAAATTGATTCTGATATTCCAGCTATCATTGGTGCGTCAGCAGCATTAGCTATATCAGGTATTCCTTTTCATGGACCAATAGGCGCAACTCGTGTTGGTTATCTTGATGATAAATTTGTTATAAATCCTTCAAAAACACAAATGGAAACTAGTCAACTTGATCTAGTTGTTGCTGGAAGTGACTCAGCTGTATTAATGGTTGAATCAGAAGCGAAAGAGCTTCCAGAAAAAGTGATGCTTGATGCTGTTTTAGAAGGCCATAAAGCTATGCAACCAGTGATTAAATTAATTAATGATTTAGCAAAAGAAGCTGCTAAAGATCCATGGGATTGGACAGCTCCTGAGGTTGATAAAGAATTAGTTAAGAACATTGAGAAGATTGCAGCGAAAGATCTTGAAAATGCTTTTGCAATTAAATCTAAAGGCGAACGATCAGAAAAAATTAGCCAATCACGAGAAAAAGTATTAAGTGAGTTAGTTACAGAGAATACAAATACTAGCCAGCTTAATCAAATTAAAGATGAATTTCATAATCTTGAGGCTAAAATTGTTAGATCAAAAATTCTTGATGGAAATCCTCGAATTGATGGAAGAGATACTCGAACAGTTAGACCTATCGAGATAAGAACGGGCGTACTTCCAAGAGCACATGGCTCAGCTTTATTCACAAGAGGTGAAACACAAGCAATTGTTGTTGCAACACTTGGAACAGGAAGGGATGAGCAGATTATTGATGCCCTTCAAGGTGAATATAAAGATAGATTTATGCTTCATTACAATTTTCCTCCTTACGCTACTGGCGAAACTGGAAGAGTTGGAACGCCAAAAAGAAGAGAAATTGGACATGGTAAGTTAGCTAAAAGAGCTCTAAGTGCGGCATTACCTGCACAAGAAGACTTTGATTATACGATTAGGCTTGTGTCAGAAATTACAGAGTCAAATGGTTCAAGTTCAATGGCTTCCGTATGTGGTGGGACAATGGCAATGATGGATGCAGGTGTACCTATTAAGGACCATGTAGCTGGAATAGCAATGGGGCTTATTAAAGAAGATAATAGGGTTGCAGTTTTGACAGATATTTTAGGAGACGAAGATCACCTAGGAGATATGGATTTTAAAGTAGCCGGAACAGATAATGGGATAACTGCTCTTCAAATGGATATCAAGATTACAGGCATTACAACAGAAATTATGCAGGTAGCTTTAAGCCAAGCTAGAGAAGGCATTGATCATATTCTGAAAATAATGAAAAAGTCCCTAAAAGGGAGTCGTGAAAAACTTTCTAAGTTTGCACCACAGATTCTTACCTTAAAAATTCATACCGATAAAATTAGAGATGTTATTGGTAAAGGTGGTGCAGTAATTAAAGGGTTGGCTGCCGATACTGGAGCTACAATCGATATTGATGATAGTGGTCTTATAAAGATTGCATGTACATCAGCTGAGTCAGGCGAGGAAGCACTAAGAAGGATTAAAGAGATTACTGCTGATGTTGAGGTAGATCAAATATATGACGGAAAAGTACTTAAAATCCTTGATTTTGGTGCGATAGTATCATTATTACCTGGTAAAGATGGACTCCTTCACATTTCTCAAATATCACATGAGAGAATTAAGGCAGTTAAGGATCATCTATCTGAAGGTGATGAGGTAAAAGTAAAGGTTATTGAAGTTGATGATAAGGGCCGCGTAAGAGTGAGTGCAAAGGCGCTTACTGAGCCACCTGCAAAAGAAGAATAGTATTATTAAAAGCCCTTTCGAGGGCTTTTATTTTGCCATTTGTTTTTCTTTTATTTCTTGTAAAGTTTTGCAATCAATACATAAGGTTGCTGTAGGTCTCGCTTGCAATCTGTTCAGTCCAATTTCTTCACCACAGCCCATGCAGTATCCATATTCATCTTCATCAATATTCTTTAATGTTTCATTAATTTTTTTAATTAATTTTCTTTCTCTATCTCTATTTCTTAGCTCTAAAGCCATTTCAGATTCTTGGCTTGCTCGATCATTTGGATCTGCATAAGTGGTGACATCAGTCTGCATATGACTTACAGTCCTGCTAAGCTCAGAACTTAATTCTACTTTCCAGTCATTAAGAATTTTTTTAAAATGAGAAATTTGTAATTTACTCATATATTTTTCATTAACTTTAGGTGTGTAAGTCTTAAACTGTTTTAATCCAGATATAGACTTTGACGTAACTTTTGACTTAGTAGCTGTTTTCTTAACTTGTGGTTTAGCTGTAACTTTTGACTTAGTAGCTGTTTTCTTAACTTGTGGTTTAGCTGTAACTTTTTTTACTACAGCTCTAACCTTAGATAACAACGATTTTTTTTCTGCCATAACTAAATCCTAAAAAATTTCTGAACGCCGAAGTTTACACTTTTTGATATTCATTGCAAGCCAATACCATTTAACTTTTGCGCCTGTAGAGTATTTTCCATTAAAGTTGCAACTGTCATAGGACCAACACCTCCAGGTACAGGTGTTATATATGAGGCATTCTGGCTTGCTACTTGAAATTCAACATCGCCAACTAACTTATTATTTATTCTATTTATTCCAATATCAACAACTATTGCCCCTTTTTTTATCCATTCTCCTTTAACTAGATTTTGCCTTCCAGCAGCCACAACAACTAAATCAGCTTGCCTAACCTTTTCTTCTAAATTTTTTGTTCTACTATGGCAAGATGTAATAGTGCATTTCTCAAGTAATAATTCTAATGCCATTGGACGTCCTACGTTGTTTGAAACTCCTACTATGGTTGCATCAAGTCCTTCTAAATTAATGTTTGAAGCCTTTAGCATTTTTATAACACCATAAGGTGTACAAGATCTTAGTCTTGGTTGTCTTATAGCAAGTGAACCAATATTAAAAGGATGAAAACCATCAACATCCTTGTTTGGACTGATGAGTTCAATTATTAATTCTTCATCAAGGTGTTTAGGCAGTGGAGATTGAACAAGAATACCATCGACATCTTTATCTTGATTGAGTGTATTGATTAAATTATTTAAATCAGATTGACTAGTATCGGTGGGTAGTTGATGGGAAACTGATTTTATTCCGACATTTTCGCACGCTGATTTTTTTTTGTTTACATAAATTGAAGATGCAGGATCATCACCTACCAAAATTACAGCAAGGCATGGCGGCCTAATGCCTTCCTCTCTTCTTTCTAGAATCTCTTGCTTGAGTTTGCTTAGATTTTCTTTGGCAATGGCATTGCCATCTATAATTTTTGCAGTCATAGTTTAATAATTCCTGTGGAGATAAACAATATATCTTATCAGAAGATAACGAAAATAATATATTGACAATTTAAATTAAAATAAACATTAAATTTGACCGAAAGCCTTATTTACGCTATATTTGCGCGTTCGGGGTGTAGCGTAGCCTGGTAGCGCGCCTGCTTTGGGAGCAGGATGTCGGGAGTTCGAATCTCTCCACCCCGACCATATTGAAAAAAGTAAATGCAAGCCCGTAAAAATGCTTTACTATGATTTAGTTAGCTGCCCGTAGCTCAGCTGGATAGAGCACCAGTTTTCTAAACTGGGGGTCACAGGTTCGATTCCTGTCGGGCAGGCCAATATTTATGGTGGCTGTAGCTCAGTTGGTAGAGTCCTGGATTGTGATTCCAGTTGTCGTGGGTTCGAGCCCCATCAGCCACCCCAATTTGTTTCTTTTTTTAAGTTGTGAAATACTCTTTATAAATTCAAAAAACACAAAAACCATGCAAGACAAAGAGCTTGAAAGATACAGTCGACATATTTTGTTACCAGAAATTGAATTTGAAGGGCAAAAAAAATTACTTCAAAGTCATTGCTTAATTGTCGGAGCAGGAGGATTGGGGTCACCCGTTGCTATTTATCTGGCGGCATCAGGAGTTGGAAAGTTAACAATATGTGATTTTGATAATGTTGATTTATCTAATCTTCAGCGTCAAATTATTCATGAAGAAAAATCAATAGGTCTCAATAAGGCTGATTCTGCGAAAAAGACTCTTAGTAGAATTAATTCAGATATAAAAGTTATACCCATAAAAAACCAAATGAATATTGATGAAGTTAAGTTAGTTGCAGAAGATGTCGATATTATTGTGGATTGCTCTGATAATTTTGAAACTCGTTATGCCTTGAATAAAATTGCCTTTGATCTAAAACGTCCACTAATTTCTGGAGCTGCAATAAAATTTGATGGGCAAGTTTCAATATTTGATTTTAGAAAAAATAATTCTCCTTGTTATAATTGCCTTTTCTCAAGAAATGATGAAGAACAAAATTTAAAATGTTCTGATCATGGAGTATTCTCACCCTTAGTTGGTTTAGTAGGTTCAATTCAGGCAGGTGAAGTGATAAAAGTTTTATTAGATTTAGGAACTTCACTTCATGGAAAATTATTATTAATAAACCATAGAGATATAGATTTTAAAATCCTTAAAATTCAAAAAGATAAACATTGTAAAATATGTTCTTAAAAACTATCTAAAATAAGAAAGTTGAATCATCGAGCATGTTAATATTATCACTTAAAATCCCTAAGTAAGTTTAATGAAAAAAGAATTAGCTAAAACATTTTCACCTGTTGATATCGAGACTAAATGGTATCGATATTGGGAATCGAATGGTTACTACAAGATGGGAGAGGATGAATCAAAATTAGATTCATTTTCAATTTTGTTACCCCCTCCAAATGTTACCGGAACACTTCATATGGGGCATGGCTTCAATCAAACGCTTATGGATATGCTAACTAGATACCATAGAATGAAAGGTGAAAATACTTTATGGCAGCCAGGTACAGATCATGCAGGTATTGCAACTCAAATTGTTGTTGAAAGGCAGTTAGACCAAAAAGGCATTTCAAAGCACGAGCTAGGAAGAGAAAGGTTTATTGAAAAAGTTTGGGAATGGAAGGAAGAGTCAGGAGGAAAGATTACGCAACAAATGCGTCGCTTAGGTAGTTCTCCAGATTGGACAAGAGAGAGATTTACGATGGATGCGGGTCTATCAAAAAGTGTGACTGAGGTTTTTGTCAAACTATATCAAGATGGTTTAATTTATAGGGGTAAAAGATTAGTTAATTGGGATGTGACCCTACAAACGGCAGTTTCTGACTTGGAAGTGTTACAAGAAGAAGAGGATGGTTTTTTATGGCATATTAACTATCCACTGAAAGATGAAAAAGATTATCTCACCATTGCCACAACAAGACCTGAGACAATGTTAGGTGATTCTGCATTGATGGTTCATCCAGATGATGATCGTTATAAAAAATTAATTGGTAAGAAGGTACTCATACCACTGATTGATAGAGAAATTCCAGTTATTGCAGATGATTATGTTGATCCAACATTTGGTACAGGAATTGTTAAAGTTACGCCAGCTCATGACTTCAATGACTATGCTGTCGGAGTCCGACATGATTTGCCAGTAATAAATATTTTAACTCTTGATGGTCATATTAATAAAAATGGAACAGAGCTTTATGAAGGCTTAGATAGGTTTGATGCTAGAAAAAAAATTATAGAGGATTTAAAAGAGCAGAAATATCTAGATAAAATTAAGAAACATAAATTAAAAGTGCCAAGAGGAGACAGGACTAATTCAATAATAGAGCCAATGTTAACGGATCAATGGTATGTTTCAATGACAAAGTCAAATGGTTCCAATGGAAAAAGTATTGCGCAAGAAGCTCTTGATTTAGTAGAACAGGGAGAAATTAAGTTTTATCCGAATAATTGGGTGAATACTTATAATCAATGGCTAGAAAATATTCAGGACTGGTGTATATCAAGGCAACTCTGGTGGGGACACCAAATACCAGCTTGGTATGGAGAAAATCAAGAGGTTTTTGTAGCTCATTCATTTGAAGAAGCGTCTGAGTTAGCAAAAAAAGAGGGCTATACCGGTGTCCTGAAAAGAGATGATGATGTTCTAGACACGTGGTTTTCATCTTCGCTTTGGGCATTCTCAACACTTGAGTGGACACCTGAATATCCACAAAAATCGAATTTAGCATTAGATAAGTATTTACCTTCTTCAGTGCTTGTTACCGGCTTTGACATTATTTTTTTCTGGGTAGCCAGAATGATAATGATGACAAAATATGTCACAAATAAGATTCCATTTAAACACGTCTATGTTCATGGTTTGATTAGAGATCAAGAAGGGCAAAAAATGAGTAAATCAAAAGGGAACGTTCTTGATCCTATAGATTTAATTGATGGAATTTCACTTGAAGACTTATTAAAAAAAAGAACCCAAGGTTTAATGAACCCAAAACAAGCTGAATCAATTATTAAAAAAACAACCAAAGAATTTCCTAAGGGCATCTCATCTTTTGGAACAGATGCATTAAGGTTTACTTTTGCAAGCTTAGCAAGTCCAGGCAGAGATATTAAATTTGATTTACAAAGATGTGATGGATATCGTAATTTTTGTAACAAGTTATGGAATGCGTCAAGATTTGTACTGATGAATTGTGACGAGGAAGATAACGGTTTTGGAAAATGTGTAGATGGCTATTTAAGTTTTTCTCAAGCAGATAGATGGATAGTCAGTAAACTGCAACAAACTCTCAAAAACATAGAGCATGCTTATAGCGAATATAGATTTGATTTAGTTGCTCAAGAGCTTTATCAGTTTATTTGGGATGAATTTTGTGATTGGTATTTAGAATTTGCGAAAGTCCAAATTCAACAGGGTAACGAGTCGCAAAAAAGAGCAACGAGAAGAACATTATTATCTACATTGGAATCTATCTTGAGATTAGCCCACCCAGTGATGCCGTTTATTACTGAAGAAATATGGCAGATAATTATTCCATTAATAAGAAAAGATTTTGAGTCCATTACTCTTGAAAAATTTCCTACTTCAAGAGAGGAAAAAATTGATGACCATTCAATTGAGTGGGTAAGCACGCTTAAAAAATTAATAGACAATGTCAGAAGTCTGCGAAGCGAGATGAATATTTCACCAGCGAATAAAATTCCACTTGCACTATCAGGGAATAAAAAAGAGCTTGAGGAATATCTTCCATATCTAATCGGTTTGGCAAAATTATCTGATGCTGAAATAACGTCAGATCTTCCGAACAAAGATGCACCTGTGGCTATAATAAACGATTATAAGATCATGCTAAATATTGAAGTCGATAAGGAAGCGGAAGCAATAAGACTAAAAAAAGAAATTGAAAAGGTAGATATAGACTTAAACAAAGCGGGCATAAAACTTAGCAACGAAAATTTTGTAAGCAAGGCCCCTAAAGAAATTATTAAGCAAGAAAAAGAGAGGCTCAGTAAATTTTCTGAGCATAAAGATAGGTTAGTACAACAGCTAAAAAAATTACAAAGTTAATTTTTTTATATAAAAGATAGTTACATCGGTTTCTTTGAAATATTCAACCAGTTGGTGCCCGGTTTTATCACAGAAAGATTTGAAATCCTTATGGGCACTTTTATCTGTGGTTTTAATTTTTAATATTTGATTATCCGAAATACTATTGAGTCCTCTCTTACAATATAAGATTGGGAGAGGACATTTGAGACCAATAGCATCAACTTCTAAGTCAAATTTCATTTATTAAAGGGTTCAACATCACCAGGATTTCTTAACATTTTATCTACCTCACCTAAATGCATTTCCTCAGTATGTATCATCGTCCTTGCATACTCTTCGAGCATTATAGAGTCACCTTCAACTAACTTGAGAAGGTCTTTGTAGCAATTTAGAGAAGCAAGCTCATGATCAAGCGATTCTCTTAAAATATTACCAATATCATGATTGTGAGATTCTAATAAAGGACCAATGCCAAGTGAAGGATGGCCGCCAAGTGTCGTTATTAGCTCTCCAGCTTGATTCGCATGATCTAGAGATTCAGTTGCTTGTCCTCTCAGCCATTCAATTATTGGAATTCTGCTATATCCACATACCATTAATGCATAGTGTGTATAACGAACAACCCCTGCCAGTTCCATTTCAAGTATCTGGTTTAATGATTTAATTATTTTTTCTTTATTCATAATATATTTCCTTAGTTTTAAATTACATTTGAATTAAAACATAATTTAAAAATTTTCTTGTTAATACGAATTACTATTATTTGTATTTAAATTCTAGTTTTTAAAGAATGACACGGACGACAACGGTAATAATATTTAAAATTGCCATAAGAATAATGCTCCAGTGAGTTATTTTCATTCCTAATACACGATTAGATGAATCAATTTCTTCTTTTAAAAAAGAAGATGCATGAAGATATCTACCAATGAGAAAAAATAGACCACACATAAAAACAACAATCTTGGGAAGATGATTTACTTCTAGACAAGCTAACAAAATTAAACCTATTGGAAGAAACTCACTTAAATTTCCATGTGCACGTATTGCTTGATCTAAATCTTTATGTTTTTTCGATGACCCTAATGAGACTTTATATTTCCTTCTTAACCTTATAACGTTAATTGAGAGCTTATAAAATATTAGAGCGAGTATGGAAGAAAAAAAAGCGGTTATTAATAACATAGTTTATTTCCTAAAATGAATTCCATAAATCATTGAACATATAATAAATTATATTGTCTATCAAACTTAAAGTTAAGTAAAATATATAAAGTCTGTATCATTATCATTAAAAA
>CAJXQA010000026.1 GCA_913058475.1 uncultured Nitrosomonadales bacterium | reverse complement strand
CACCTCTCTATTCGTCGGCAGCGTCAGATGTGTATAAGAGACAGCTCTAGACCCATTCAAATTAAAGGGGATATATCAAGTCAATATCTCACAGCACTTTTGATTGCAGGTCCGATTTTAGAAAATGAATTTACTATTGAAGTTATTGGGGATTTGGTTTCGAAACCATATATAGATATAACTTTAAAGTTATTAACAAAATTCAATGTTTTTTATAGAAATGATAACTGGCGATCATTTTCTATTAAAAAAGATTCCACATATAGAAATCCAAATGAAATTTTTGTTGAAGGGGATGCGTCATCAGCTTCTTACTTTTTTGCTGCTGCTGCTCTTGCAGGTTCAATTGAAATAAAAGGCATCAATCAAGATAGCATTCAAGGCGATCTTAAATTCTTAGATATCATTTCCAAGATGGGCGCTAAAATTGAATTTAAATCTAATTCCATTCAAGTTTCAAAAGCTAAAACCTTAAAAGGCCTTGAAATAGACTGTATAGAAATACCAGATGCCGCAATGACACTTGCTATAATGGCCGTATTTGCAGATAAGCCAACAAAGTTGAAAAATATTGGTAGCTGGAGAGTTAAGGAAACAGATAGAATTTTGGCGATGGATAATGAATTAACCAAGATTGGTGTTGAAGTTTTAACAACTCAGGACTCAATGACAATTTTTCCACAAAAATATCTCAATGATAATGTTTCAATAAAAACTTATGATGATCATAGAATTGCAATGTGCTTCTCCCTTTTGTGTCTAAGGAATTTAAATATTACTATTCAGGATCCAGGTTGTGTGAATAAAACTTATCCCGATTATTTCAAAGATTTAGAATCTGTCATTGAATAATAACCATATAAAACCTTTTGTGGTTACCATTGATGGGCCTGCTGGCTCAGGGAAAGGCACTATATCGAAGCTAGTAAGTCAAACTTTAGATTTCCACTACCTTGACTCAGGAGCCATTTATAGAATTATTGCTTTTGAAGCAAAGACTAAAAATCTAATTACAAACCAAATTACTCAGATATTAGAATTAATTGATGGATTAAATATCCAATTTTCTGATGAAAAAACTTTTCTCTACGGAAAAGATATTACAGATTTAATTCGATCAGAATTAATAGGGAAATTTGCTTCTGAAATTGCTAAAAATGAGCTAATAAGAGGAAGAATTTTAGGGCTCCAAAAGTCTTTCTTTAAATCACCTGGGCTTGTTGCTGATGGGCGTGATATGGGGACTGTAGTTTTCCCTGAAGCTAAAGTTAAAATTTTCCTAACCGCTAGCATAGAAGAGCGAGTGAATAGAAGATATAAACAGTTGATATTAAAGGAAAACAATGTTAATCTGACCGACTTGTTTGAGAGAATCAAATTCAGAGATGAAAGTGATACAAACAGAAAAATATCACCTCTTAAGGCTGCAGAAGATGCTTTTTTAATTAAAACTGATAACTTAAGCATTAAACAGTCCTTTGAAAAGGTAATGGAGATTATAAGAAGCAAGGAAAATAAAATAAAATAAGTGATCTAATGGACACCAAGTTTATTAGTTTTTTTTAATAAGCCCATCGCCAGATGGGATCAAATGAAGGTAAATAAATTTAAAATGGCAACTCTAGAAAAAACAACACAACAATCATCTGAAAGTTTCGCTGATTTATTCGAAGAAAGTATGGCTCTCAAAGAAATGCGTCAAGGGGAGATAATTACTGCGGAGGTTATATCAATAGATAGTGACTTTGTAATTGTAAATGCGGGATTAAAATCAGAAAGCTTAATTAAAACAGATGAATTTCTAGATAATAAAGGTGATATTGAAGTAAATATTGGTGATCATGTAAAGGTATCGATTGAGAAATTAGAGGATGGTTATGGATCAACTCTCCTTTCAAGAGCGAGAGCTAAAGAAATGCAAGCATGGCTTGATCTAGAAGATGCAATGGAGGAATCAAGGATTGTAACTGGATACGTAAGCAGTAAAGTTAAGGGAGGTTTAAGAGTTACAGTTAATGGCATTATGGCTTTCTTACCTGGTTCCTTGGTTGATATTCGACCGACTAAAGATACAACACCTTTTGAAAATAAAGAGTGTGAATTAAAAGTAATCAAAATTGATAGAAAAAGAAATAATGTAGTTGTTTCAAGGAAGGCAGTTTTAGAAGGTCAAAGTGGAGTTGACTTGGATGCATTAATAGAAACTCTTAAAGAAGGATCTGTGGTTAAAGGTATTGTAAAAAATATTACAGATTATGGAGCTTTTATAGACTTGGGCGGTATAGATGGGTTGTTACATATAACAGACTTAGCATGGAAAAGAATCAAGCATCCATCTGAAATACTCAATATAGGTGATGAAATTGATGCAAGAGTATTAAAATTTGATAAAGAGAAAAATAGAGTTTCGCTAGGGTTAAAACAACTTGATGAAGACCCATGGGTTGGTCTATCAAGGAGAAGTCCAACTAAGACAAAAGTTTTTGGAAAGGTTTCAAACCTTACCGATTATGGTGCTTTCATTGAAATTGAAACGGGAATTGAAGGGTTGGTTCATGTTTCTGAAATGGATTGGACAAACAAGAATATCCATCCATCAAAAGCTGTTCAATTAGGAGATGAAGTTGAAGTGATGATACTTGAGATTGATGAAGACAGAAGAAGATTATCATTAGGCATGAAACAATGTAAAGATAACCCATGGGATATTTTTGCAAATAGTAATAATAAAGACGATAAAATCAAAGGTAATATTAAATCAATTACAGATTTTGGTATCTTTATAGGCCTGCCTGGGGATATTGATGGTCTTATACATCTTTCTGATATTGCTTGGTCAGAACAAGAAGCGGCTTTGAAAAACTATAAAAGAGGTGATGAAGTTGAGTCAATCATCTTGTCAATTGATGTAGATAAAGAAAGAATTTCTTTGGGTGTTAAGCAATTAACAGATGATCCAAATGCAGATAAAAAAGAAGAAGCCAAAGAACAACCTAAAAAAGAAACAAAGAAAAAAACTGACGCTCCTGAAAATGCTGGAACAACTAATTTAGGTGCTTTATTAAAAGCTAAACTAGATGATAAGAAATAATGACTAAGTCTGAGTTAATAACACTGCTTTCTGATAAGTTCTCTCAGCTCGTGCATAAAGATGCGGAACTTTCAGTAAAAACAATAATTGATTCGCTAGGTGATGCTTTAAACAAAGGTGGTAGGGTTGAGATTAGAGGTTTTGGAAGTTTTAGTCTAAATCATAGACCAGCTAGACTGGGAAGAAATCCAAAAACAGGTGAGAAGGTAAATGTCCCTGAGAAATTTGTACCGCATTTCAAACCTGGCAAAGAATTAAAAATAAAAGTTGATAAATAAATAAGTATAATTTATAAAAAACATATTCATTTTTTTCAAATTTGAATGTGTTTTTTTTTAAAAAAATATGATCGAATTTGAATTTTGGTGGTTATTAGTTATACCTTTATTCTTTATCTTAGGGTGGGTCTCTGCTCGTGTTGATATTAATCAGATTATCTCGGAAAGCACAGATCTTCCAGCCTCACTCTTCAAAGCACTTGAATATCTGAACTCTAATCAAAATGAGAATGCAATTACTGAACTTGAAAAAGCAGTAAAATTAAAAAATGATTCACTAGAAATACATTTTGCTCTTGGGGCAGTTTTAAGGCGAGTTGGTAAATATGATAAAGCAATAAATCTACATATTGCTCTTTTAAATAAAAGAGAAATTACCGCTGAACAAAAAGACTCTATTAAAGCTGAATTAGCTCAAGACTATTTCAAAGCTGGTCTTTATGGCAGAAGTGAATCAATACTTAAAGAGCTAAAAAATGAAAAATATTTTCAATACTCCTTAAATTTGCTAAGAGAAATATACGTAAGGGAAAGAGATTGGAATAAAGCAATAGATTCTGCATCTGATTTAGAGAAAATCTCTGGTGTCTCGTTCAGAATTCCAATAAGTCATTATTTTTGTGAATTAGCGACGAATAACCTAATGAACAAAAAATATGGACTCGCAAAAACATATCTTAAGAAATCGCTGGAGGAATCTAAAAATTGTGTGCGAGCTAATATCCTTCTTGGAGACATCGCTTATGAAGAAAAAAAATATGATGATGCTATCGTATATTGGAAAAAAATTGAATACCAACAACCAGAGTACCTCGGGTTAGTTATGCAAAAAATTATTTCTGTTTACGAAACTCAAAATAATATAAACGAAGTGCTATCTATTCTTTCAAGATACTATGACTTATATAAACTAAAAACAATTCATAACTCCCTTTACGAACTTGTATTAAAGAATAAGGGTGTTAATAGGGCTGAGGAGATAGCGAGAAATGAATTGATACAAAGACCAAGCCTACTCTCTCTCGATCAATTATTTCAAATCCTCGCTATAAAAAAATCAAACGAAATTGAAAATATTGAGCTTATTCAGCAAACAGTTAAAAATTCAATTGGGGAGAGAAGATTTTTTAATTGTAATCAATGCGGCTTTAAAGCAAAGCAATTTCATTGGCAATGTCCAGGCTGTAATGCTTGGGAGTCACTCCCATCAGAACCAATTGACATCACTTTAGAAAATTAGATAGATGACCAAAAAAACTGATATTTTTGTAGCAATTGATACTCAGTCACTTGAGAATGCTAAAAAGTTAGTAAATCAGCTCAGTAACAGGCATTGTGGTATAAAAATTGGTAAAGAACTGTTTACTTCCTGTGGCCCAGAAATTGTTCAATGGGTTAAAGATGAAGGATTTAAAGTTTTTTTAGATTTGAAGTTTCACGATATTCCCAATACTGTTATGAAGGCATGTGAAGCAGCCTCAAGAATAAATGTAGACATAATAAATGTGCATACACTTGGTGGCAAAGAGATGATGTTGGCAGCCAAAAATGCTGTTTCTAATCAACAAATTAAATTAATTGGAGTTACGCTTCTTACAAGTCATAGTCATGACTTCATCAAAGAGGTTGGCTTTAATGGCTCCATTGATGACTGTGTAAAAAGACTGGCTATAAATGCTGCAGAAAGTGGTCTTGATGGAATAGTATGCGCGGCACCTGATATACCTAATCTTCGTAAATATATGCCTAGTAACTTTATTTTTATTACACCAGGTATAAGGCTAGGTAAAATAAATAATGACGACCAAAAGAGAGCGTCAAATCCAATTGATGCAGTAAATTTTGGATCTAATATTTTAGTTATTGGTAGACCTATTACAGGCGATCTAAACCCTCATGAAGCATTACTTAATGTATACAATCAGTTAAATAATTAATTTATACCTCTGCACTGTTAGAGTTAACCATCGCATCAATTGAATCTTGCTCTATTCTCTTTAAAAGATGCTTATAAGATTTAATTTTTAGTGCGTCATCTTGAATTAAATTAAAACTATTGAAAATTTCTTCGTCATAAAAAGCTGCAATTTTTTCACAAAGATTCGGTATTATAGGCGTCAAGTAGATAGAAAGTGATCTAAAGGACTTAAGGCAAACCGAACAAATCTCATGTAAAGATGAATCGGATTTTAATTGTTGATCCTCTTTCGCCAGCTTCCAAGGTTCAGTTTTACTGATATATTCATTTAGCTCCTCAATTAACTGCATAATAAACTTTACTAATTTGCTGAATTCTCTAGCCTCATAGTGTTGATCAACAGTCTGTTTAGCATCCTTAATTTTTTTTAATATCATTAGCCCCTCTTCAGATTTTATTGAGGTTAAGGGCATAAGCGCATGATTAAAGAATTTACCCACAAATCCTGATGTTCGGCTAGGAATATTTATAAATTTCCCAATTAAATCACTATTGTTTTTAGCAACAAAGTCATCCAGGTTTAAATCTAAATCTTCCATAGAAGAATTTAACTTTGTTGCATAGTAATATCTCAAAAAATTTGGATCTTTTATATGCTCAAGATAGCTCCTTGCAGTTATGAATGTGCCTCTTGACTTTGACATCTTTTCCCCATTGACCGTTAAAAAACCATGAGTAAATATTTTCGTAGGTGTTCTATGGTCCGAATAATTTAATGTAGCTGGCCAAAATAAAGCATGAAAATATAAAATATCCTTACCAATGAAATGAATTAATTCTGTCGTACTCTCCTTTTTCCAAAATTCGTCAAATGATAAATTATTCATTTGAGCAAACTTCTTGAAGCTTGCCATATATCCAATTGGTGCATCTAGCCATACATAAAAATACTTACCAGGAGCATTTGGGATCTCAAATCCAAAATATGGAGCATCACGAGATATATCCCAATCTTTAAGGCCCATTTCAAACCATTCTTTTAGCTTATTTTGAGCCTCAGGCTGAAGAGTATCATTTTTAATCCATTTCTTTAAAAATTCTGTGCATTCTGAAAGTTTGAAGAAATAATGAAGAGTTTTTTTCCTTATAGGCTCTGTTCCTGAAAGAACTGAATATGCATTTTTTAGATCAGTTGGGCTGTAAGTCGCCCCACACTTTTCACATGAATCACCATATTGATCTTTAGCCTCACATTTAGGGCATATCCCTTTAATAAATCTATCTGGCAAAAACATTTGTTTTGATTCATCAAAGAATTGATCGATTTCTTTTGATAAAATTTTATCGTTATCATTTAATGCATTGTAAATTGATTCAGACAACTCCTTATTTTCAATAGAATTTGTTGAATAAAAATGATCAAAATTAATATTAAATTCTTTAAAATCTAAATCATGTTCTTGATGAACTCTTTTAACTAATTCATCAGGCGTAATTTTTTCTTCTTCTGCTTTTAGCATAACAGGTGTTCCATGTGTGTCATCTGCGCAGATATAATAAGTTTCGTTACCTGACATCTTTTGATAACGAACCCAAATGTCAGTCTGAATATATTCAACTAAATGTCCTAGGTGAATGCTACCATTAGCGTATGGAAGAGCTGAAGTTACAAGAAGTTTGCGCATTGGATGAAATATTTATTCTATAATCCATTATTCTAGCAAACAAAATGCTAATTCACATTATTATAAAACCTTAGAAACGGAAACGTCAAAATGGAAATAGAAAAAAAAATTGAAAACTATCTGAAAAATCTTAAATTTCCTATTTTAGATAAACAGGTTCTTAACGAAAAAACTATCAAAAAAATAATATGTGACGGGAATCTCGTACAAATAGATCTTCAATTAGGTTTTTACGCTGAGAATGTGATTGAGGAATTTAAAAATATAATTCTTGAAGGTATAAAAGATATAACAAAGAGTGAAATAAACATAAATATAACCACAAAAATTCAATCTCATAAGGTGCAAACAGGGGTACAAACCTTGGCTAATGTAAAAAATATCATTGCGATAGCATCAGGTAAGGGTGGGGTTGGTAAATCAACAACTACAGCAAACTTAGCATTAGCGCTCTCAGCCGAAGGTGCTAATGTCGGCATACTAGATGCTGATATTTATGGTCCCAGTCAGCCAAAAATGTTTGGTATAAATCAAAAGCCTACCAGCTCTGATGGTAAAAAAATGGATCCTTTAAATTCCAATAATATTCAAATCATGTCTATTGGTTTTTTAGTTGATCAGGAAACACCTATGGTCTGGCGAGGTCCAATGGTTACATCCACTCTTGAACAATTGTTAAGAGAAACCAAATGGAACGATCTTGATTATTTATTGATTGACTTACCGCCCGGAACTGGAGATATTCAGCTGACGTTAGCACAAAAAATTCCAGTAACTGGTGCAATTATTGTAACAACACCACAAGACATCTCATTACTTGATGCTAGAAGAGGTTTAAAAATGTTCGAGAAGGTGAATGTACCAATTCTTGGTATTTTAGAGAACATGGCACTGCATTTATGCTCTAGCTGTGGCCATGAAGAGCATATATTTGGAAAGGATGGTGGGCTTAGGATGAGCAAAGATTATAATGTTGATTTATTAGGAAATCTTCCGCTTGATATTAAAATAAGAGAGGATCTAGATAACGGAAAACCTACGGTTGCTAGGGATAAAAGCTCTCCTATTACAAAGATTTTTTCTGAAATTGCGATAAAGACTGCTTCTAAGATTGCAGATTATAGCGAAGATCATTCAGGCAAGTTTCCAAAAATTGTTATAGAAAAAAATACTTAGTTAACACCAGAAATTAAAACGGTTAAGTTTTTTAAAGCTGAGATCTTGGAAGCAGGAATTTTTTCAGAGTTTTTAAACTTACTTAATGCAATTTTTTTATCCCTTCCTGTAACTAAAAAAATTACGTAATTTGCCATACTTAATCTATTTAGCGTTAATGAAACTCTATACTGTGGTAATTTCGGGGCGTTTGATATTGGGACAGCTTGTTTATTTTCATCAAATTCAGAATTAGGAAAAATACTTGCCGTATGGCCGTCCTCCCCCAAACCTAGAAGCACAAGATCAAATACCATGTCTGAATTTATTTTTTTATTGTAAGCCTCAGCACCCTCATTCCTTCCAAGTTCTGCAGGAATACTATGAATTTGATTTTTTGGAATTGAAACTTTTGAAAAAAAACTTTTTTCTGCCATTAAGCTATTTCTCTCAATATCATTAGGAGATAAGCACCTTTCGTCACCAAAATAAATATGCCAATTACCCCAATCACACTTTTTTTTTGACAAGGATTCATATATTTTTTTAGGTGTATTACCTCCCGCCAGGACGAGAGAGAAATTTCCTTTTACCTTAATGGCCTCATCCGCTAAATTTTCAATCATTTCAACCGCCTTAAGCTCAAATTCTTTCTCACTGGCGCATAAAAGCCATTCATTTACATTTGCAGACATAGGTTTCCTTAGTGAAATTCCAAAACTATCTTTAATAGGATTGGAGTATAATGCCAATCTTTCTGAAAGAAAAAAATTAATCCAAAAGATTAACAAAATTTAAACCTACATCAAAGGGAAAAAAATGAAAATTGCAATGCTTGGGCTTGGGAAAATGGGTGGAAATATGTCTGCCCGACTTATAAGGAATGGTATTTCAGTGGTTGGATATGACAATCATCCAGAAACAGTAAAAAAATTAGAAGCTAGTGAAAAATTAATCCCATCATCTTCAGTTGAGGATGCTATATCCAAGCTTGAAGGCCAAAAAATAGTTTGGATGATGTTACCAGCAGGTGATATTACAAAAAAACAAATTGCCGACCTCATTCCTCTTCTTAGTGAGGGTGACATTATAGTTGACGGTGGGAACTCAAACTTTAAACAGAGTGTGAAAATGGGACGTATGCTTGAAGAATATAATATTGGCTTTATGGACTGTGGAACTTCAGGTGGTGTTTGGGGTTTGGATAATGGGTATTGTTTGATGGTTGGTGCCTCTCATGAGGTAGCAAAAGCCGTTGAGCCTGTTCTAAGAGCATTGGCACCAACTCCTCAGAAAGGATGGTTGCATGTTGGCCCAGTTGGCTCTGGCCATTTCACAAAAATGATTCATAACGGCATCGAATATGGAATGATGGAATCTGTTGCTGAGGGACTAGAACTTCTTAAAGGAAGGGAAGAATTTGCAGTTGATGTTGCAAAAGTAACAGAGCTTTGGCGACATGGTTCAGTTGTCAGAAGTTGGTTGTTAGACTTAACGGCTGAAGCACTGCAAAGTGACCAAAACTTAGAAGATATTGCACCGTTCGTCGCAGATTCGGGTGAAGGAAGATGGACAGCGGTTGAAGCAATTGAACAAGGTATTCCTGCTCCCGTTCTGACACAAGCACTTCAGGTAAGGTTTAGAAGCCAGGAAAAATCAAAAGGTTACGGCTATAAAATACTCTCTATTATGCGAAACGCTTTTGGTGGCCATAATATGAAAAAAAAGGGTTAATTAAGAAATGATAGACAATTCCACTCTTGTTTTATTTGGAGCCAGAGGTAACTTGGCTAAAGTAAAGTTGATTCCTGGTCTTTTCCATTTAGATGAAGCCGGCAAACTACCTAAAAATATGAAAATATTATCTGTAGGAAGGCAAGAAGTCGAGGAAGCCGATTGGCATGCCGACATAAAAAAAATGCTTGATGAGAAATTTAAAACATACGATAAAAGGGTGTTTGATCGCTTTATAAAAAGAAATCTTTATCATGCCAATTTACCAGATGATCCAGAAGCTTTTATCAAGTTTTCAAAAAGGTTGGCAGATAAAGTTATTTTCCCTCAAAATCTTGCTTTCTTTTTATCTGTAAGACCCTCAGATTTTGCTCTCATTGTAAAACAATTATCTGCAGTAGGATTGCTCAACGAGTCAGAATCTTGGAGAAGAGTCTTAATTGAAAAACCATTCGGTACTTGTTTTAAAACTGCGATTGAACTTCAAAACTCAATTGAAGAACACCTTAAAGAACATCAAATATATAGAATAGACCATTACCTTGGAAAGTTTTCACTGCAAAATATTATGACGACCAGATTTAAAAATGCATTATTAGAACCACTTTGGTCGAACGAGCATATTGAACAAATCCAAATTACTAACCATGAAACGCTTGGTGTTGGAGATAGAACTGTGTTTTACGAGGCGACCGGTGCACTTAGAGATATGATACAAAGCCATCTACTACAAATGTTAGCGTTAGTAACTATGGAACAGCCAAAGACTATGGACCCGGAAGATGTAAGGCTTGAAAAAATAAAACTTTTAGAGTCCATTGAGGCAATTCCGATGGACAAAATTAAAAATTTCGCCTTTCGTGGTCAATATGCGGCAGGTGATATTAATGGAGAAAAAGTAAAAGGTTATCTAGATGAAGTTGAAAATCAAGATAGTGTTGTAGAAACCTATGCAGCTATTAAATTATTTATTAATAATTCAAGATGGAGCAAAGTGCCTATTTACCTGAGAACAGCAAAAAGGCTTTATGAAAACTCAACGTCAATCACTATTAAATTTAAAAATTATGAGAACTGGTTAACAATAAATATCCAACCAAATGAGAATACTTCATTTGAAATAACCACCCTCCAACCTGGACTTGATATGGATAAAAATAGGCAAACCATCCTAAAAGGAAATAATCGCATAGAAGGAGACGAAACAATTGATGCTTATGAAGCGTTGATGTTAGATCTTCTAAGTGGAGACCAATCAAAATTTTTGCATATCAACGAAGTAAAAGCTGCATGGAAACTTGTAGATCCAATTATCGAGTATTGGGGTAATGACAAATCTAAACCCACACAATATAAACCCGGTGAATTTGATCCAGAAGAATCAAAAATTATTTTTGAGGATGAAAGTCAATTTTGGAAAAAATAATTTTTTTAATTTTCATATGTTCAAAATTTTTTTTACGTAAAAGTATTTAGGAGATAAAATGACTATTAAGTCTGACAAATGGATTCGTAAAATGGCTGAGGAAAAAGATATGATCAGCCCATTTGAACCCAAAATGGTTAGAGATGTGGAGGGACAAAAGATCGTGTCTTATGGAACATCGAGTTATGGCTATGATATTCGCTGCGCGCAAGAATTTAGAGTATTTACAAATATTAATAGCACCATAGTTGACCCAAAATCTTTTGACCCAAATTCATTTGTTGAGTTTAATGGTGATTATTGTATTATTCCCCCAAATTCATTTGCTCTTGCAAGAACAGTTGAATTTTTTAAAATTCCTAGAAATGTTCTGACGATATGCGTAGGTAAATCAACTTATGCAAGATGTGGCATTATTGTGAACGTTACTCCTTTTGAACCAGAATGGGAGGGATACGTAACGCTTGAATTTAGTAATACTACTCCGTTACCTGCAAAAATATATGCTGGTGAGGGGTGTGCCCAGGTTTTATTTTTTGAATCAGATGAGGTTTGCGAAATATCATATAAAGACCGAGGCGGTAAATATCAGGGCCAAAGTGGGGTTACTTTGCCAAAAATTTAAAAAATATATAACTTAGGAAAAATAATTAAATTGGAATACTGGGGATATCATTTAATACTAGACTGTAAAGGTGGAGATTTAGCTAAAGTAAGATCATCCGATAATATAAGTCAGTTTGTAAGAACGTTAGTAACCAGAATAGATATGGTAGCTTGTGGTGAGCCAAAGATAGAACATTTTGCTACTAATAATCCAAATGCAGCAGGTTTTAGCCTAGTACAACTAATTGAAACCTCTTCAATCACAGGTCACTTTGTAGACTTAAATGGAGATAGCTATATTGATGTATTTAGTTGTAAATCTTTTGACATTGAAAAAGTTAAAGAAGTTGTCAAACAGTTTTTCTCACCAAAACAAATAAAAGTCACTTATTTGACGCGACAGGCTTGATTTCAAACTATCCTTTCGTAATCTATAAAAGAAAATTTTAATCCCTCGTTTGACTCTAAATCATTTTGAGACAATTTTTTCCATTGACTATTTTTAAAAGTTGGGAAAAATGCATCTCCTTCAATGGTGCTATAGACCCTCGTGATATGCATATTTGTAGCAATAGGCAATGCTATTTTATAAATCTGCTCACCTCCGATTATAAAAATCTCATTTTCATCTTTAGTTCGGCAAACCGCATCATCCAAAGAATTCACAACTTCAATCCCCTCAATCTTAAGTGTTTTATCTCTGCTAATAACAATGTTTCTTCGGTCTTTGAGTGGCTTACCAATTGATTCAAAGGTTTTTCTACCCATAATCACACTATGATTTATTGTTATTTTTTTAAAGTTTTTAAGGTCTTCAGAAATATGCCAAGGGAGAGCGTTCTTATTACCAATGACTGAATTTTCTGATGCAGCAACTATAATAGTAATTTTCCTCACTAGACTGCAACAGGTGCTTTAATTAGAGGGTATGGATCATATTCTTCCAAACTAAAGTCCTCATATTTGAAGTTAAAAATATCCTTAACAGAAGGGTTAATTTTTATTTTAGGCAATTTTTTAGGTTTTCGACTTAGCTGCTCATTCACTTGGTCTATGTGGTTCATATATATGTGGGCGTCACCTAAAGTATGTATAAATTCTCCATATTTCAAGTCACATACATGCGCTATCATTTGAGTGAGAAGAGCATATGAAGCAATATTAAAAGGGACACCAAGGAATATATCTGCACTTCTTTGATAAAGTTGACAAGAGAGTCTTCCATCGGCAACATAAAATTGAAAGAAACAATGACATGGCGGTAGCTTCATCTTGCTAATTTCTCCAACATTCCATGCTGAAACAATTAGCCTTCTTGAGTCAGGATTTTTTTTTATTTGAGTAATAAGGTTGGATATTTGATCAATTTCTTTACCTTCTGAAGTAGGCCAACTTCTCCACTGATGACCATAAACTGGCCCGAGATTACCATTTTCATCTGCCCACTCATCCCAGATAGATACATTATTATCCTTCAAATACTTAATATTTGTATCACCTGATAAAAACCACAAAAGTTCATAAATTACTGATTTTAAATGAACCTTCTTGGTTGTTAGTAATGGGAAACCATCGTTAAGATTAAAGCGCATCTGGTAGCCAAAAACCGAGAGTGTCCCCGTTCCAGTCCGATCCTCTTTTTTTTGCCCGTTTAGTTTTACATGCTCTAGAAGTTTGAGGTATTCTTTCATATTATCTATTATCGGTTATATATTTCTTAACTGACTCAACGCTGTTTTCAAAAACCTCAAACTTTTGATCGAGTAATTCTAAATCTTTAAGGGAGTCTGGTCTTTTAGGATAAACTCCAATAGCTTCAAATACTGATTTTTCAAACTTAACCGGCAACGCAGTTTCTAATACAATCATTGGGTAAATTGGCATTGAATGGTCCATTGCAGCTTTGATGCCATCTGCTGTATGAGTATCAATTATCACCCCAAAATCATTATATATAGATCTAATAAAATTTACTCTGTTGATATGTTTGCTTGATGATGACACAAAGCCATAGTCTTTAATTTTTTGAAAATTTTCTTCCTTTAGTTTAAAGGACTTACCTTCATCAATTTTCTTCCAATGATCATTCAAAGCGGAGGAGTCTCGACCTAATAAATCAAAAATAAACCGCTCAAAATTTGAAGCTTTTGAAATATCCATCGATGGGCTTGATGTTTGAAAAGTATCTTGCGAAGATCTAGGTGCATAATTGCCTGTATTAAAAAATTCATCCAAAACATCATTTTCATTTGTAGCAACAATTAAATGATTGATTGGCAAGCCCATCATTCTAGCTATGTGCCCTGCACAAATATTTCCGAAGTTGCCTGTTGGAACAGTAAAATCAACTTTTTCACTATTTTTGGTGGTCACATCAAAATAACCTTTAAAATAGTAAACAATTTGAGCGAGAATACGCCCCCAGTTTATTGAGTTTACTGCACCAATTTTATTCAAACTTTTAAATTCAAGATCTTTTGAGACAGCCTTTACTATATCTTGGCAATCATCAAAAACACCTTTAATTGCTATGTTAAAAATATTTGTATCTTGCAAACTATACATTTGTGCAGACTGAAATGGGCTCATTGTCCCGTGAGGAGACAACATAAATACTTTAATACCCTTTTTACCTTTCATAGCATATTCTGCCGCTGGACCAGTGTCACCTGAGGTTGCTCCAAGAATATTAAGGGTCTTGCCCTGCTTCCCTAAAACATATTCAAAGATATGACCCAAGAATTGCATCGCAATATCTTTAAATGCCAATGTAGGTCCATTTGATAATGAAAGTAAAAATAGATTATTTTTTAATGGCAAAGTAGGTGTTATATCCTCAGCTTTTTGTTCTTCTCGGGCATAAGAGAATGTTTCAGCGCTATAGGTCTTGTTTACAATTTCTCTTAAATCGTTTTCAGGTATATCGTCTATAAATTTTTCAAAAATATAAAATGCCAAATCTTGATAAGACATTTCACGCATATCATTTAGCTCATCGTTTGTAAATTTAGGATAATGCTCTGGAAGATATAAACCACCATCAGGAGCAAGTCCTCCAAGCAAAACCTCAGTGAAATTTAGTTTGGGAGAATCTCCCCTTGTTGATATGTACTTCATCAAAGCCCCTACTTATTTAATTCTTCAGTTCTAATTTTAATAATTTTTTCAATATTCTCAGGTAAAAGCTCAATTTCACCAATAATGGTATCTATATCTGATTCTTTAGTTTTAGAAGTAATCAAAAAGATATCTGGATTTTGATTATTTTCTTGAACTTCTTTGTGCACCATACAATTAATAGAAATTTTATGATCAGCAAAGGTATTAGTAATTTTGGCAAGCAAGCCTGCCTGATTTTTCATTGTAAAACGAAGGTAAAATTCAGAAAAAATATTCTCAATAGATAGAATATTTTTTTTACGTATCTTATCTGGCATAAAACCTAATGAAGGAATAAGTGTTTTATTTGAAAGCTTTGTTTGTCTGGCAATATCAATTACGTCCGCAACGACTGCACTTGCAGTAGGTTCCGCTCCTGCGCCTGCTCCATAATAAAGTGTCGGTCCAACCATATTCCCCTGAACAAGAACTGCATTCATAGGTCCGTCAACATTAGCAACTAATCTTTTTTCAGGTACTAACGTTGGGTGCACCCTTACCTCTACATCAGCGTTGATTGATTTTGCGATACCAAGAAGCTTAATCTTATAGCCAAGCTCTTCAGCATAGGTTATATCTTTTTGGCTTAAATTGCTTATCCCCTCAACATAAACGGCATCAAAATTTATGGGGATTCCAAATGCAATAGAAGCTAGAATTGTAATCTTATGAGCTGCATCAATTCCCTCAATATCAAATGTAGGATCAGCTTCTGCGAAACCAAGTTCTTGCGCTTGCTTTAAAGCTGTATCGAAGGATAAATTATTTTCTTTCATTTCTGTCAAGATATAGTTTGTTGTTCCATTCAAAATTCCTGCAACCCAATTAATTTTATTTGCGGCTAACCCCTC
>CAJXQA010000025.1 GCA_913058475.1 uncultured Nitrosomonadales bacterium | reverse complement strand
ATCTACACCTCTCTATTCGTCGGCAGCGTCAGATGTGTATAAGAGACAGCTATATCTATTATTCATTTTGGATATTCAGATCTTGTGTGTATAGATAATAAATATAAATATTTAAAATATAGCTGGGGTTTCTCTATGACTTTTCTACCAGCTTTATTTCATCCATCAAGTGTTAGTGAAATATTTTATTTATTAACTAATAGCAATGCTATCCCCTCTTCATTAAGTTTTTTACGATATTTAATCTTTTTAAATCTGATTTTTTTATCCAGCCATATACTATTAAGCCTTATTAGAACAAAAGATAAGATTTATTTTCTATTAATGGGTGAGTTGATTATCATGATTGTGTTGGCTTACTTCCTGCATCCATTAATTTGGTTTGGATTTTATTTTTGTCTTTTGCATGGAATCAGGGCATTAATAAACCAGGATTTTAATTTTTCTTCAGATATGCTTTGGCTTCTTCTGTTTACTGCGCCCATTACTCTTATTATTATTTATTTAAATTTAGACCTAAGTGCTGAAGGTTTTTTAATTGTGTTCCCCATACTCGCATGTCTCACCATTGCACACATGCTTTTACCGAAAATAATTAGTTTTACCAAAACCAAAATAACCTAACTCCACAACGCCTCATATAAGCCGTTTGGATCATACGTCGATTTTTGTTTTTTTATATTAAAATGCCTACCTCCTCGAGGGTCTGTTCCATGGCCCGCAATGTATGCCCAATTACAATGATTACTAAAAACATCATAATCGATAAGCTGAGATTCAAACCAAGCGGCACCTGCCCTCCAGTCACATGATAATTCATTCACTAAAAAGCTAGCTACAATTTGACGCATTCTGTTTGAAAGAAAGCCCGTCTCCTTTAATTCCCTCATCCCTGCATTAACGAAATTGCTATTTGTTTTTCCATCCTTCCATAACTCAAAATTTTCAGGAGAATGATTAACTTCCTCGATAGAAAACCCAAGGCCATACTTGTGAAATATTTTTTTTCCATACTTTTTAAAGATAAGCCTAAAATATTCTCTCCAGAGTAATTCAAAAAATATCCAATAGGTACTCTCATTTTTGCTAACATTTGATTCGTATTTCAATAAAAAATCATAAATCTGTCTTGCTGAAATATACCCACTCGCTAGCCATGGTGAAAATTTTGTTGAGAAATCTATACCCATTAATTCATTTCTTGTCTTTTTATAAGTGGAAGGTTTGTTTGAGCTGAAGTAAGCCTCAAGATAAGCAAGTCCTCTATCCTCTCCGCCAGAGAATCTATTATCAGAAATAGGAAATGAGCTCTTTGTATAAGCTTTTAGCTCTTCTTTAAATGTCATTGATTCCTCATCATTAATTGATTTAATTTCATTTATCTTTTGATCAATTGTTAAGGGTTTGTCTGGCTTTATTTTTTTGGCTTCAATCTCTTTTCTAAAATTCGTAAAAATATCAGGTAGATTACTTAATTCAAAGGGAATCTGATCATTAAAAAACAAGCCCGATTGGTAGGTAGTATGTAAGTCAATTTTACTTTGTCTTAATCTTATTTCTTCATCTAGTTCTTCATGAGCTTCAATAGACTCACAATAAATATGATCTATTTCAAATTTATCTGCTAATTTAAGTAACGTATCTACTGAGTCATTTGCGTAACAATTTAATACATGTCCATAATCAAAAAGTTTCTCTCTCAATACATGAAGACCTTGAGATATAAATGACTTTCTATGATGCCCCATTCGGACAAAGTTCCATTCCGTATCTTGGAAATTTTTTATATCTTGGATATATACAAATAATATTTCATCGGATGATGCGATAGCATTATTTAATGTGAGATTATCACTCAACCTCAAATCGCTTCTAAACCAATAGATTGATTTCATATAAGCTTAATGATTTTTAATCACCCTAGATCTTAGTGATTTTTAAAAGTTTATTAGCGCTTTGATCTCCAACGACAGGAAGATTTTTTGGATCTAGAAGTCCCACCTGTACAAGAACGCTAGCTTGATCCCAATAAATATGTTCGTGTGTCAATTTTTTATCCTTTATTCCTGCAATTACTACAACACACATCTTTACCTTTTGATTAGTAGGTTCTATATTTGGCAAACACCAATCAACTTTTTTTGTATGAGTAAAACAGATGACCAGCTCCTCTACAATCTGATCTTTGCCGATAGTTAATGAAATTCTATTAAATTCAACATCCGGTGGGAAAAATTTACCTACCAAATGATCTTTATAAAAAGTCTTCACTCCTTCAAAATCATCTCCTCCCATCATGTTTGGAATATTTAAAAGGTGGGGGTTCTCAGTCATTGTAGACATTGTTAGTTCTAAATTCCCATTCATTTCAGCCTCAACATGCTGCTCGAGCACATTAATCATTTCCTGCTCAAAATTAGTCATTTTTCCTACTCTTTTTTTTAAATTAATTAGATGTAATTATAACGCTCAGACAATTAAGTAGACAAACAAAGTATTAAGGGAGGACTTGAGGGGATATTAATCAAATAATTGAAAGAAATAACCTTTTATATTTTCCAGCATACTTGGTTCAGGCAATTCAGAAGTAGTTGATTCAGGCTTTTCAAAAGCGGTTGATTTAGGCTGTTCGGAAGTACTCAGTTCCGTCATACCTTCGGCCTGTGTAACCCAGCCGCCACCCATTGACTTGTAGATATCCACCATCGAAGTATAAAAGATGCCTTGTACTTGAGCGTAATTAAGTTCTGCACTAAATAAGCTAGTTTCTGCATCCAGCACCTCAATGTAGCTACTATAGCCATTATCGTAACTCAGGATTGCTAAACGCGTATAAGTTTTCAAGGCCTCAAGTTCCCGCTCAAGTGCCGCCAATTGCTCTTTAGTTTTTTGATGTTGTATGAGGGCATTAGACACTTCACTAAAAGCATTCTGAATTGATTGTTGATACTCCAATAGCGCCTGTTGCTGGATCGCTTCGCTTTGTTTTACCTGTCCTGCAATACCACCAGCAGTAAATATAGGAATGGAGGCATCTCCAACAAAGGACCAAAGACCGGAGGAACTTGAAAATAGATTTGATAGTTGCGTGCTTGATACACCCAATAATCCTGTTAGTGAAATAGTCGGGTAGTACAGCGCTTTTGCTGCGCCTATTTGTGCGTTAGCAGCTATCAGGTTTTGCTCAGCCTGGACTATGTCTGGACGGCGTTCCAGCAAATCTGACGGCAAACCTTCTGGAATTATTGGCAAATCTAGATTATTAATGCTCTGTCCACGAGGAATAGGGCCGGGATTTCTCCCTAGTAACAACGATAGTGCATTTTCCTGTTGAGCAATTTGTATTTCTATCGGAGGAATACTGGCTACCGCAAATTCGTATTCAGATCGGTTTTGTGCCAGTACCATTTCTGAAATAACGCTGGCCTCGTATCTTAATTCAAATATTTTAAGTGAAGCTCTACGACTTTCTTCAGTAGCTTTAGCAATCTCCAGCTGAAGGTCAAGGTCACGCAAATTAATATAGGAAGCTGCGACTGTGGAAACCAATGTTAGCACGACGGCACGACGACCCTCTTCACTTGCTAATACCTCTGCACGTGCAGCCTCAGTCTGACGTCGTAACTTTCCCCAAATATCTATTTCCCAGCTAGCAGATATTGACCCTTGATATGTTGAGTATGTTCTATCTACACCTGGGACCATTGGTAAAGGGCCGGTATTCTTTGTTTCACGCTGCTTTCCACCGTTGGCATCCGCCCCTACTTGAGGAAACAATTGAGAACGAGTAGTGCCATAACGCCCAATATATTCCTCTATTCGTGCAGCAGCGATCTTAACATCGCGGTTATCTTCCAATGCTGTTGCTATCAAATCATTCAACACCGGATCCTGAAATTGTTCCCACCATTTAGTGTTGGCTAAGTTATTAGCGCTATTTTGATCAAGAAAACGAAACGTCTCAGGTTCATCTATTTGAGGTCGTTCGTAATCAGGTCCAACAGCCGCACAGCCGCAAAGTAAAAATATAACAACGACATGTAATAGGTTTAACTTATATATATCAATGCCCCTTTTTTCGACCGCGACTTTTGGCAGTAGCTTTCGTAGTTTGGTTTACTGTATTATTTTTACTTAACTTACTGGATATAATCTCAAATAGATAATAGAAAAGAGGGATAAAGAACACCGCAATCGCAGTGGCAGCTAACATCCCACCAATCACACCTGTACCAATAGAGTGTCGACTATTTGCCGATGCCCCCACAGCTATCGCTAACGGTACACAACCTAAAATAAACGCTAACGATGTCATGATAATCGGTCTTAAACGCTCTTTGGCAGCCGAGAGTGTAGCATCAATTATAGATTGCCCCGATTCTCGATTGAGTACCGCGAATTCAAAAATTAGAATTGCATTTTTGGCCGCCAACGCAATCAACATAGTAAGACCAATCTGGAAGTAGATGTCATTATTAAGCCCACGTAATAAAATGGCCAGTAAAGCCCCAAATAATGCAAAAGGAACTGCCATCAGTACACCAATCGGCAATGACCACCTTTCATACTTTGCCGACAAGATTAAGAACACCATTACCAAGCCAAAGGCAAAAACCATTCCTGAAGTAGAGCCTGCTTGAAGCTCCTCAAAAGCCTGGCCACTCCAGGCTATCTGATAACCTTTTTCAGGCAATTCCTCTTTAGCAATCTCTTCTAAAGCATCAATAGCCTGCCCAGAGCTATAACCTCTAGCAGCATTCACCGTAAGCTTAACTGCAGGAAAGTTATTAAACCTTGTAACGAGGTCAGGTCCAGTAACAAACTTGCTGGTAACCATTGATTTGAGTGGCACCATGGCGCCTTTATGACTGCGGACATAAATATGATCCAAGTCTTCTGGCTTAAGGCGGTCACCTGGTTCCGCCTGAATAATTACCTGCCAAAGACGGCTATCCTTATTAAACTGGGAGACATACAACGAGCCAAACATTGTCTGCATCGTGCTATACACATCTTGAACAGGTACCCCCAATGACTCAGATTTAGTCCGGTCCACTTCAACCAGTAATTGCTGTGAGTTTGCATTAAATGTTGAGGTAACGCCGCTTAATTCAGGACGTTGCTTGGCCTTCGCAATATACTTATCTACAGCCTCTGCCAATTGATCTGTTGTATTATTACCTGTACTTTGAATCCACATTTCCATACCACCGGTAGTCCCTAACCCTGGTATTGATGGTGGGTTAATTGGAAGAACAATGCCTTCCTTAATTTGTGATAATTCTTTATAAGCAGCTTGAGCAACCGCTTTTGCATTTTGGGTACGAATATTATCCATTTTATATCGCTCATCAAAGTCTTTAAACCCAATAAAGAATGTGCCTGCATTATTTTTGTTCTGACTGTCTAGTAAGCTGAAGCCGTTCACCATCGCAATACCCTCAACGGCATCTTGCTTCATAAAATAATCCGTAACGCGCTTACCCACTGCCCCAGTTCGATCCAGACTAGCAGCATCCGGCATAATCACTGCGCCAAGCAAATAACCTTGATCCTCCTCAGGAAGGAACGCTTTTGGAATATTATCCATCATGGTCACACTTAAACCAATCATGCCAGCAAATAATAGCAAGGCAATAACAAAGCGCTTTATGATGAAGGCAACTGCATTGGTATAACCTTCTGTCATACGAGCAAATGTCTTGTCAAACCACTTGAAAAAACCTCGTTTTTCACGACGACCCGGCTTCAACAAAAGCGCAGCCAGTGCTGGGGAAAGTGTGAGTGCAACGAAACCGGACAGTACCACTGATATTGCAATCGTAATAGCAAACTGCTTATAAAGTTCTCCAGTAATACCGGCCAAAAATGCTACCGGTATAAATACGGAACACATCACCAATACAATTGCAATCACTGGTCCGGAAACTTCATCCATAGCTCGTTTGGCTGCATCTTTCGGACTTAAATTATATTCTTGCATGTTCCGCTCAACGTTCTCTATGACCACAATTGCGTCATCCACCACAATACCAATTGCAAGCACCATACCAAATAATGTCAACATATTGATAGAAAAACCTAATGCCAGAAGACCAACAAAAGCACCAATGATGGATACCGGTACAGCAATCACAGGAATAAGCGTGGCACGAACACTTTGAAGAAAAATAAACACCACCAGCACCACCAACACCAAAGCTATAAAGAAAGTATTAATCACATCCTTGATGGAAGCACGTGTAAAGTCGGTAGTATCCATCACAATTTTGTAATCTATACCTTCAGGAAATGAACTTTTCATTTGGGTTAACGAAGCTTTTACTTGATTTGAAACATCAATAGAGTTCGCTCCCGGTTGCTGATAAACCGCAAGTAATGTTGCTGGCTTGCCCTGGAATGTACTACGTAATGAATAATCTTTTTGACCAAATTCAGCACGCCCTACATCTTTCAGACGCACTATAGCCACACCATTAGTGTCTGCACGTAAGATGATATTTTCAAACTCAGAGGGCTCTGTCAATCTTCCTTTTGTAGTTACCGCAAAAGATTGTTCTACAGCAACCCCCGTAGGTGATTGCCCAATCTGACCAACTGCAAACTGTTGGTTTTGATTTGCCACCGCATTTTGTACATCACTTGCAGTAATCCCAAGTTGCGCCATACGATCTGTTTTTAGCCAGATTCGCATCGCGTAATCCGGTGTGCCAAAGATGGCGGATTGGTTTGCACCTGGGATACGTTTAAGCGCATCAAGCACGTAAATGTTTGCGTAATTTGCGATATAAGTATCATCGTAACGATCTTCAGGCGAATAAACGGCAATTACCATCATAAAAGCTGAAGATTTTTTCTGTATTGAAACCCCTTCATCCTGCACCGATCTTGGCAGCTGTGGCAAAGCCAAATCAACTCTATTTTGCACATCTACTTGTGCCAATTCAGGGTCTTTGCCAATATCAAAGAATACGTTTAGCGTCATGTCGCCTGTTGATGAACTCGAAGAATACATATAGATCATGTCATCAGCACCATTAACCTGCTCCTCGATCGGCGCCGCCACATTATTGGCAACAACATCGGCGCTAGCTCCCGGATAGGTTGCCGCCACCGTGATTTGTGGTGGCGTAATTTCTGGGTATTGCGCAATCGGCAAATTAACCATTGCTAATGCACCTGCTAAGGTGATCACAATAGACATTACAGCTGCAAAAATAGGCCGATCAATACAGAAGTGTGAAATTTTCATGCGTGACTTCTAAATCACTCTGTGGATTGGCCGTTGGAATTAGGCGATTTTTCTGGATTTAATCTTGATTTTTCGCTTGGCAGCACAGGTGCAGCCATATTGGGTTGCACCTGTGTATCATCCTCTACCGCCTTGGCTGCTAACTCAGTAATTTTAAGTGGTTTCTTTGCCTTCACACGAATCGCACCTTCAACCACCACTCTCTCACCTGCTTTCAAGCCATCATTGATGAGCCAATCATTACCAATCCAATCACCTACTTCAACCATTCGCTGTTCTGCCTGATTATCCTTGTTGATAACCCATACAAAATGGCTCTTAGCTCCTTGCAATACTGCAGTCTGTGGCACTATAATTGCATTCTTACGACTGGCGCCAGATACTTTTGCTCGCACGAACTGCCCTGGACGCAATTGTCCATTTGTATTCTTAAAAACAGCACGAACTAAAAAAGTGCCGGTATCCTTGCTAAATGAAGGATTCGCAAAACTGATATAACCTATATTTGGAAAAATAGACCCATCCGCGAGGGTTAGCTGCACTTGAAACTCACTATCTTTTGGTGCTTCCAGTAAACCTTCTGCAACATTATCGCGATAACTAAAAAGCTCATTTTCGGAAACGCTAAAATTAACGTTCATAGGATCGATGCCTGAAACACTAGAAAGCACATTACCTACCACAAGATAGGCACCCTCATTTGGGGTAGAGTTTCTTGATAGCCCAGATATTGGCGAAATAATGGTGGTGTAGCTAAGGTTCAGTTCCGCAACTTGAACTTGTCCCATAGCAGCAATCACTGCTGCCTGCGCTTCCTTCTCATCGCCGGTTACCGTATCAAGTGTTTGTTGGCTGACAGCATTTTGCGCTGCCAGTGGAATAACTCTAGCTAATGTGGCTTGTGCAACTTCTAACCTTGACTGCTGTTGAGCAAGCTGTCCTTTAGCGGTTAATAATTTAGCTTCAAATGGTTTTGGATCCATCTGAAACATGATTTGCCCCGCACTGACAAATTCACCATCGGTATAAACCTGCTTATCAAGAAAACCAGCAACACGCGCACGAAGCTCCACTTCGTTCGGGCTTTCTGTTTGTCCTACATATTCAAAATCAATCGGTGTATCCTGCGCCTTTATTTGCATCACCGATACTTCAATTGGCAGCTTTGGTGGCGGTGGCGGCTTTTTGTCGCAAGCACTCAATAACAAAATAGCCATCACACAGACTAGAAAAATATAGGCGTATTTTATCTTGTTTTGTTTTAGAGTATTTATGCTTATTATCATTCAGAGCCCTTTGTTGTTATTCAAATAAAACAATAAAAAGACCTTGTAAGTCTTTGCTAATTTTTCTTACAAAAAATATTACAGCATAAAGGTTATGGAAATATTGGCGGAAGAGGTGAGATTCGAACTCACGGTGGGTATGAACCCACGTCGGTTTTCAAGACCGGTGCATTAAACCGCTCTGCCACTCTTCCGGAAACGAAATTTTATCATAAGGTTTATGCATTAAACAAAATTTATTCGACAAATATCTCATCATGAAAGCCAAAAAGCTTCATATTTTCGATGCGTGTAGGATACAAAATCCCAAATAGATGGTCGCATTCATGCTGAACTACCCGCGCGTGAAAACCCTCCACATCCCGATCAATCTCATTGCCGTATTGGTCGAACCCCTTATAGTTAATTACCTTAAATCTAGGAACCACCCCCCTCATCCCAGGAACTGATAGACACCCTTCCCAATCATCTTCTTTATCTTGAGTTAAAGGCGTGATAATAGGGTTAATAAGAACCGTGAATGGCACTTTCTCCGCTTCTGGGTACCGCTCATTTTTATCAACACCAAATACGACTAATTGAATACTCTCACCAACTTGTGGCGCCGCAAGCCCAGCCCCTTCAGCATCCTTCATAGTTTCAATCATATCCTTAATCAATTCATGAATTTCGGGCGTATCGAATTTTTCAACTTTTTCAGCTTCTTTTAATAAAATCGGATTACCCATCCTTAATATTTCTCTAATTGCCATAAGCTTCAATCACCACCTTTAAGTATTTACTGACATTGATTGACATCATCTCAGATTGACTATTAATTTCTTCAAACGTAATCCCATCTTTACTGCTCATTCTACCGGCTGCAAAATTAGCAACTGGGCATATTGCCGCATAAGGCAGGTTAAGCTCCTTGGCTAAGGATGCCTCTGGCATTCCTGTCATGCCAACTATTGATGCTCCATCTTTCTCATATTTATCTATTTCTGCAGCCGTCTCTAATCTTGGGCCTTGTACTGCAGCATAAATACCTTCTGTAACAAAATTAATATTTTCCAATGAGGTGTTATTACAGAGTAATTTTCTTAATTGTGAGTCATAAGGATTTGTAAAATCAATATGTGATACAGGATCTCTTGTGCCATCAAAGAACGTGTGGTCCCGACCATAGGTGTAATCAATAATCTGATGAGGTAGCACAATAGAAACAGGTTTTATTGTGTTGGAAATAGAGCCTACAGTTGCGATACTAAAAATAGCTTTTACACCTAAAGTCTCTAGCGCATAAATATTGGCCCGATAATTAATTAAATGTGGAGGTATGGTATGCCCTTCTCCGTGTCTTGCTAGAAAAGCAACGTCACGACCATCTAATTTACCAACCAATATTTTATCGGATGGATCTCCATAGGGCGTATCAACCAACTCCTCACGAGTTATGTTGAGTCCATCAATTTTTCTTAAGCCAGTGCCACCAATTACACCAATCATTATGCGTCCTATTCAAAATCATCATGATGCCAGTCTATGGCATACTTAATTTATGAGTCAATATCTTACCCTCGAAAAGGCCAAAATTACAAAAAAACACTATGAAAACTTTCCAGTGGCTACCCTACTTTTTCCAAAAGTACATCGTGATGCCGCTACACTTCTTTATTCATTTGCAAGAGAGGCAGATGATATTGCAGATGAAGGCAAATTAACTAAAAGTCAAAGGCAGAAATTGCTAAGAGAAATAGAAATAAACATTAATGCAATAAAACATAAAAGAGAAATTCAGAATCCTTTTTATATAGATTTAGAAAGAGTTATAAGCGAGAACTCTCTCAATATAAATTTATTTGAAAGGTTTATGTTGGCCTTTAAGCAGGACATAGAGAAAAAATCATATATAAATTTTAATGATTTAATTCATTATTGTAATAATGCAGCATGCCCTGCCGGGGAAATGATTTTAAAGTTATTTGATGAGCATAATAAAAGAAACGTAAGTTATTCTAACTACCTATGTCAGGCACTTGCTTTGATTGGGATGACTCAGGATATCCATAAGGACTTATTAAAAGGTAGAGTCTATATACCGTCAACAGAAATGAAGAAATTTCGATTAAAGAAATCTGATATCAAGACAAAAAACTTTAATCACAATTGGAAAATGTTTAAAATTTCATGGTTAAAGAAGATAGAATTATTATTAAATAAAGGGCGGCCTTTAAATAAAAATGTTACTGGACGATTAAAGCTTCAAATTAAAATTTTGACTGCGGGGGCTGAATTGTTAATAAAAAGATTAAACAAAGAAGATTGTGATTGGTTTATGAATCCCCCAAAAATTTCAAAATTTGATTGGTTAATTTTACTAGTCAAAACTATTCTCAATAAAAAATGACACCACAAGAATACTGTAAACAAAAAACAAAGGAGAGCCACTCAAGTTTTCTAACTGCTTTTATTTTTTTAAAAAAAGAAAAGCGTGAAGCCTTAACTGCTTTATATGCATTTTGTAGGGAGGTAGATGATATCGCAGATGAATGCCTAGATCATGAGATTGCAAGTAGGAAATTAAATTGGTGGCGAGAAGAGATTGAAAGACTTTTCAAAAGTGAGCCTCAGCATCCAGTCAGTAAAGCATTACACCCTTTCATAAGCCACTTCAATCTCTCAAAGAATTATTTTATTGAAATAATTGATGGGATGGAGATGGATGTAAAATTTAATCGATACGAAAGTTTTGAACAGCTTCAACTTTATTGCTACAGGGTGGCGTCATGTGTCGGTATTCTATCCGCAAATATATTTGGCTTCAAAAATAAAAATACCCTCGACTTTGCTAAAAATCTTGGCATTGCATTGCAGTTAACCAATATTATAAGAGACCTAGGTGAAGACGCTAGACGAGGAAGGATTTACATACCACTTGATGAATTAAAAAAATTAGATGTATCCGAGGAAGAGATTATTTCACTCAAGAATAGTAAAAAAATTAAAGATTTAGTAAAAAATCAAGTAGATAGAGCCAAACAATTTTATGACTTAGCAATTAAAACCTTGCCTACAGAAGATAAAAAGTCACAGAAAATTGGCCTTGTGATGGGTAATATTTACTATGTGCTTCTTAACGAGATTTTAAAGGACGATCCTGAAAAAATTCTCAATCAAAAAACTATCCTGCCCGGATTTAGGAAATTGAGAATTTCAATTCTAACAATGCTAGGATTTTCATGGATTAGGAAGACTTAAAATAATAGATAAAATATTTTAAATATCTTTTAACAACTTGATGGCTTGAGAAAGATTGTCAACTGGAAAAATCTCAATACCATCAATTTTTTGTTTAGCTTGGTTTGCTTTAGGAATAATTGCTTTTGTAAAACCCAATTTTGCAGCTTCCTTTAGCCTTTCTTGACCTCTCTGAACAGGCCTCACCTCACCTGCTAAACCTATTTCACCAAAAATAACTGTTTTTTGATCTAGTGGTTGATTTGTTAATGATGAAACAATGGCACATAAAATAGCTAGATCTACCCCAGGCTCCGTAATTTTTACACCACCAACTGCATTAACAAAGACATCTTGATCAAAACATGCGATACCAGCATGTCGGTTAAGTGAAGCAAGTAGCATGGCCAACCTATTTTGATCTAAACCCACTGATAGCCTTTTAGGCGAGTGTCCATGAGCATTATCAACTAAAGCCTGTATTTCTATAAGCATGGGTCTTGACCCCTCTTGAATGCAAGTAATACATGAGCCATTAACTTCCTTGTGATGATGGGATAAAAATAGTGCTGATGGATTCGTTACCTCTTTTAATCCCTTTTCTGTCATGGCAAAAACACCTAATTCATTGACTGCTCCAAAGCGGTTTTTAAATGCTCTAATCATTCTGAAACTAGAACTTGGATCTCCCTCAAAATATAAAACTGTATCCACAATATGCTCTAATACTCTTGGCCCTGCTAAAGTCCCTTCCTTTGTAACATGACCAACAAGCAACATAGTTATATCAAATTGTTTGGCTATTCTAGTAAGTTGAGCAGAGCATTCTCTTACTTGGGTGACTGACCCAGGTGCTGAAGTCATCTCTTCAGAATAAATTGTTTGAATAGAGTCAATAACGACTACGTTTGGCTTAGTTTTTTGGACAACCTTTACAATTTTCTCAAGGTTAATTTCGGATAATATTGAAATATCAGATACCTCCAACTCAAGCCTCTTCGCTCTCATGGCAATTTGTTCTTTTGACTCCTCACCACTAACGTAAATGACATTACAGTTATCTTTTGGATCTTGGGTAATTTTAGACAATGCTTGAATTAAAATTGTGGACTTACCTATCCCTGGGTCACCTCCAATCAAAATAACACCCCCTGGAACAAACCCTCCACCCAGAACTCGATCAAACTCTGAGATGTTTGTTTTTCTTTTAGGGATAGAAAGAGCTTTTACATCATCTAACTTTGTAAGCTCATTGGTTTTTGATAATGCAGCAAACCTCGATGGCATTTTTGATTCAATAATAGTCTCTTCAAGAGAATTCCATACAAAACAATGTGGGCACTGTCCTTGCCATTTAGATGAATTCCCGCCACATTCTCTGCACTGGTATGCCGTTTTACTTTTAGCCATCTATGTACTCCAAAGGAACACGAGTTGAGGCAGATATATTACACAGTAATTCATATCCGACCGTGCCTGAATTCTTAGCCACTTCATCCACAGAGATATGATTCCCCCACATTTCGACTTTTGAACCTATTTTTGCTTCAGTATTTCTAGACAAATCAACATAAAGCATATCCATAGACACCCTTCCAATAGTTGTTGTTATTTTTTGGTGCACGAAGATCGGTGTTCCGGTCTTTGCATGCCTTGGATAACCGTCACCATATCCACACGCAACTATTCCAATACGCATATCTTCCTTAGCGATAAAATTATCTCCATAACCAACAGATTGTCCTTTTTTGATATCCTGAATGGCAATAATTTTACTTACCAAGGACATCACAGGTTTGACATCCAGTTTCTTTGCTGAAATATCTTCAAAAGGTGAAGCCCCGTATAACATAATACCGGGTCTTACCCAATCCAATCTTGCTTCAGGAAATTTACAAAGTGCCGCCGAATTAGCCACCGAGCTGCTTAAGTTATAGTTATTCGTCACTTGATTAAAACAATTAAGCTGTTTTTCTATTCCTTCTTTTTCATCAGCTGTTGCAAAATGTGTCATTAAAGTAATGCCAGATACATTGGGATTGGCGTTTAAATTCTCAATTAAATAATCAACCTGATCAGGGGGGAAGCCTAACCTATTCATTCCTGTATTGATTTTTAAGTGGACATTTATTGGGGTTTTTAATGTCGCCTGATTTAGGTATTCAATTTGCAGATCATTATGCAAAACTAAGTTAAGATTTAATTTTTCAGCTTCATAAATATCTTCGCCAGTAAATAAGCCTTCGAGAAGTAATATGGTATTTTCAAAGCCCGCCTTTCTAATTTTAATGGCTTCTTCGATTGTTAGAATTGCGATGCCGTCAGCACTCTTGATTGCTTTTACTGACTCCTCTAAGCCATGGCCGTAGGCATTGGCTTTAAGAACCGCCATCACCTTGCTATTTTTTGCAATTTTTTTTACTAACTGGAGATTGAAAGTAAGTGCGCTTAGATTAATATAAGCTTTGAGCGGGCGCATATTTTAAGTATTAGAATCATATCCTGGGTTCGCATAATTTTCAAAGCGAGTATATTGCCCAAGAAAAGTCAATTTTACTGTGCCAGTTGGCCCATTTCTTTGTTTTGATAAAATTATTTCAGCTACACCTTTTTCAGCTGTTTCTGGATTATAAACTTCATCTCGATAAATAAACATAATGACATCAGCATCTTGCTCAATAGCACCAGACTCTCTTAAATCAGACATCATAGGTCTTTTATCAGGTCTTGACTCCACACTTCTATTCAGTTGAGATAAAGCTACTACTGGAACATTTAGCTCTTTTGCTAAAGCTTTGAGCGATCTTGAGATTTCAGAAACCTCTGTGGCTCTATTTTCAGTAGATTGCTCATTTGCGGCTGACATAAGTTGAATGTAGTCAATCACAATAAGTCCTAATTTTCCTTGTTGCCTATGGAGCCTTCTTGCTCTTGCACGTACTTCATATGAATTTAATGCTGAACCCTCGTCAATAAAAATAGGTGCTTCGTTTAGCGAACCTAAAGCATTTGTTAATTTTGGCCAATCCTCATCTTCTAATTGTCCAATTCTCATCTTATGTTGATCTAATTTACCTACGGAACCCAGTAAGCGCATTGTTAATTGTGCTGCACCCATTTCCATTGAAAAAATAGCCACAGGCAAACCCGCCTCCATCCCAACATGTTCTGCAATATTTAAAGCAAGTGAGGTTTTCCCCATTGACGGTCTGCCTGCAATAATAATTAAATCTCCTGGTTGAAGACCTGCTGTCTTCTGATCTAAATCAGCATATCCTGTAGGGACTCCAGTGACACCATTAGGATCATCTAACTGATACAGGTCGTCAATTCTCTGAGCAGCTTTAGGTAATAATTCTTTTATATCAATAAAACCTAATTTTTCAGAAGCTCCAGCATCCGCAATTTGAAATATTTTTGATTCAGATTCATCAAGTAATTGTTGTGCATCTTTACCTTGGGGTGAAAAAGCACTTTCTACAATATCTGAACCAACCTCAACAAGATTTCTCATGATCGATCTTTCACGAACTATTTTTGCATAGCCAGAAATATTGGATGCCGTTGGCGTATTGTCAGCAACGAGACCCAAGTAAGCAACGCCCCCAACTTTAGTTAATTCTGCATTCTGTTCAAGTGACTCTGCAACTGTAACAATATCTGCAGGATCATTGTTATCAATCAACTTACTTATATGGGTAAAAATAATTCGATGATCATTTCTATAGAAATCAGATGCTGAAACTTGACCAGCAATTCTATCAATGGCTTTATTGTCAATCAAAAGCCCACCCAATATTGATTGCTCTGCCTCAATAGAATGTGGGGGTACTTTTAGAGCAGATATTTGATCTTCATCCATAATTTCATTATAACGAATAAAAAAAAGGCTGCCTCATTGACAGCCTAAAAAATTAGATTTATTTTAAAAATTATTCCTCGCCTTCAATAGTAACTTTAATTGAAGCTGTTGAGTTATGATGAAGATCAATCGTAATATCAAACTCACCAGTGGATTTCAGTGGCCCATCAGGTAACCTTATTTCAGATTTTACTACCTCATGTCCTTCTTTTAGAAGTGCTTCAGATATATCGATGTTACTAACGGATCCAAAAAGCTTTCCATCAACTCCGGCTTTCTGAGATATTTTTATACTTACCCCATCGAGTTTTTTAGAACGTTGTTGAGATAATTTTTCAAGAGCTGCTTGTTGTTTTTCAAGCTCTGCTTTTTTAACCTTAAATTCTTCCATATTTTGAGCGGTAGCTCTTTTTGCTTTACCTTGTGGTATTAAGAAATTTCTTCCAAACCCATCTTTAACGTTTACTATGTCGCCTAATTCACCAAGGTTAACAATTTTTTCGAGTAGTATAATTTCCATTTTTCCTCCTAATGCTTGTCAGTAAACGGAAGTAAAGCTAAAAAACGTGCACGCTTTACAGCAGTTGAAAGTTGTCTTTGATATCTTGCTTTTGTACCAGTAATACGAGCAGGAATTAATTTTCCGTTTTCAGTAATAAAGTCTTTGAGTATTGGTATATCTTTATAATCTACCTCGCTAATACCTTCAGCAGAAAACTTACAATATCGCCTTCTCTTATACATATCTCTTGCCATAATATATAACTCCTAAAATTTAATTTCAGTAACGTGGAAAATTAACTGCGTCGATTTGAATGATTTTTTATCCATAAAACCAATAAATAAACCTTTTTTTCCAACCTGAATTTCTTTCCTTATTTGTTTATTAATAAAAATTGCTTCCATTTCAATGCCAACTTGTTTATCCAAATTCGCTTCTTTTTGGAGAGATTTATGTTTAATTTTAAATCTCTGCACAATTAACCCAGAAGGCGTATGACGAATTTGATCTTCAAATATGATTTCTCCATCAATTTGAAGTTTATTCACTAATTAGGCATCTTCCTCTTTCTTCTTAGCTGTAGGTGACTTCTTAGCTGCAGCTACTTTTTCCTCAGTTGCATCTTTCTTAGCTGCAGGTGCCTTCTTAGCTGCAGGTACTTTTTCCTCAGTTGCATCTTTCTTAGCTGCAGGTACTTTTTCCTCAGATTCAGGCTTAGCCTTATTTCTGTCTCTTATACACATCTGACGCTGCCGAC
>CAJXQA010000024.1 GCA_913058475.1 uncultured Nitrosomonadales bacterium | reverse complement strand
TCTCTATTCGTCGGCAGCGTCAGATGTGTATAAGAGACAGGTATAGATATATGCTCTAGACTTATTTATAACAAGATCAACAATTTTTTTATTGGCACATACCAAGGCTCCTGAAATACCTACAGCTTTGCTGAGTGTTAATGTATAAATAATCCTCTCTTTTGAAATCTTCTTAATTGAATCCTTTTTTTCAAAATGTTCTAATATTCCCTGACCACTTTTACCAAGAATTCCATATCCGTGAGCATCATCGATATATAAATATGCATCATACTTTTTAGCTAATTTAATCAAGTCAGGAATGTTTGCTAAATCACCATCCATACTAAAAACACCATCAGTAACAATCAACTTCTTCTTTTTTGTTTTATTTTTTTTTAGGTGATTCTCTAACGCGACCATGTCACTGTGAGGAAACCGAATAAATTTGCCCCTACTTAGAATACAGGCATCGTTAAGTGAGGCATGATTAAGTTTATCCGCATAAATAAAAGAATCTTTTTCAGCAATGGTTGTAATTATTCCTAAATTTGCAAGGTAGCCAGATGAAAATAATATTGATGATGCAAATCCTATATTATTTTTTGTAATCTTTTCTATATTTTGATGGGCTTCTGTATGTCCTGAAACAAGATGAGAACTACTACCGCCATTCCCATATTTATTAATTCCACTGATAATAGCTTTTTTAATTGAGCTGTTTTGAGATAAGCCTAAATAATCATTACTAGCAAAATTAATTAACCAACGTCCATTTATTTTAATTTTATTTTTTTTTCTACCGCTAACTACAACTCTTTTTCTAATAAGTGATCTTTTTTTTAAATCTTTTAGAGAAGAGTCAATTTCGTCTAACAAAATCATTTATATAGGCTTTATATCTAAACGCTTAAATAATTGCTGGTCTTTCTCAACATCTGGGTTTCCCGTCGTTAAAAGCTCCTCGCCATAAAAAATTGAGTTAGCTCCTGCAAAAAAAGCTAATGCTTGAATGCCATCACTCATACTCTCTCTTCCCGCAGAAAGCCTAACAAAGCTTTTGGGCATACAAATTCTTGCGATTGCTATCATTCTGATAAACTCAAAATGATCAAGTTCGGATGCATCTATCAAAGGGGTGCCCTCTACTTTAGTTAATAAATTAATAGGGACACTCTCAGGTGGAACATTCATATTTGCAAGTTGGTAAATAAGATTGACACGGTCTTCTCTTGACTCGCCCATACCAACGATACCCCCACAGCAAACATTAATGTCTGCATCTCTCACCCGGCTTAATGTATCAAGTCTATCTTGATATGTCCTTGTTGTAATAATATCTCCATAATATTCTGGGGAAGTATCCAAATTATGATTATAGTAATCTAAACCCGCATCCTTTAGTCTCTCTGCTTGACCGTCTTTTAGCATACCCAGCGTTGCACATGTTTCTAAGCCAAGAGACTTAACCTCGGAAATCATCTCTTCAACCAAACCAATGTCTTTTTCTTTAGGCCCTCTCCATGCGGCTCCCATACAAAATCTGGAAGCACCTGCATCTTTGGCCTGTTTTGCTGCCGAAATTACATCCTTTATATTCATAATTGGCTCATTATCAACGGTCGTATTGTACCTTGCCGATTGGGGGCAATAACCACAATCTTCAGAACAACCCCCCGTTTTAATTGACAATAAAGTGCTAAGCTGAACCTTATTGGGATCGAAATTATTTCTGTGGACTTGATGCGCTTGGAATAACAAATCGTTAAATGGTTTATCAAATAAGCCTTGAATGGCTATTTTTTTCCAAACTTCATTTTGAATTGTTTGTTTGGTTTTTTTGGAATTTATAAATGAAACAGTTTTTTCTTTTACTGCTGACTCTAATTTAGCCATTGTAAATCCTATATACTTTTAATATAACTATTATAAATGAATTGTTAAGACTTTTTATTTTATTTATTAACAACTGTATAAATTTTAATCATATGTTTAATTTAGTTCTTTTTGAGCCAGAAATACCTCCTAATACTGGAAATATAATACGTCTTTGTGCAAACACAGGCTCAAGGCTCCATCTGATAAAGCCATACGCGTTTGACCTAAGTAGTAAGAATTTACGGCGAGCTGGTTTAGATTACATTGACCTCGCTAATGTCCAAGAGCACGATTCTATTAGTAGCTGCTATAAAACTTTAAACAAAACAAGGTTTTTTGCTGTCACTACAAAAGCTTCGACTCTATATACAAATTTCAATTATCAGAAGAATGATTCTTTTATATTTGGGCCTGAAACAAGAGGCCTACCTCATGAGATACTAAACTCCGTCAATATAGAACAGAAAATTAAAATTCCAATGGTCAAAAATAACAGAAGTTTAAATCTATCCAATAGTGTGGGAATTGTTGTATACGAGGCATGGCGCCAGTTAAATTTTGAAAATGGAAATTAAGCTTTGTCACTCTTGCGTAATTGGTCGTTGAATTAAATCTAAGACAGCCTCTTTAGCTGGCTTCTCTTGGAAAAGAATATTATTAATTTCATGAGTAATCGGCATATCAATATTATGTAACGAGGCTCGCTTAGAAACTTCTTTTGCTGTGTAGACACCTTCAGCAACATGGCCTAGGCCATCTAAAATAGATTTTAGTGATTCTCCCTTAGCAAGCCTTAGTCCAACTTCACGATTACGCGAATATTCACCTGTACAAGTCAAAACGAGATCACCCATCCCAGATAACCCCGTGAATGTTTCAGGCTTTGACCCTATTTTTAAACCAAATCTCTTAATCTCGCTTAACCCTCTTGTGATCAGAGCTGCACGTGCATTATTACCAAAACCCATTCCATCAGAAATTCCAGCGGCAATAGCAATTACATTTTTTAGCGCCCCACCAACACAAACGCCTGCAATATCGGAGCTAATGTAAGATCGCATATTATTATGATGGAAAAGAGGTGCAATTTTTTTTGAAAATTCTCCATCGTTCGTTGCAATTGTGACCGCTGTAGGAAGACCTCTTATAAGTTCTGCTGCAAAACTTGGTCCAGATAAAACTCCCCAGCTTCTAAAATCATTTTTTGAACTTGGAAACTCGTCATTAATAACTTCAAATGGAAGCTTTGCTGAAGAGACTTCTAGACCCTTATTAGCCCATAAAATCGGGGAGTCAGAGCCTATATTTTTTAAATTTTTTAATACGTTCCTAAACCCTGCTGTAGGGATTGCAGATAAAATAAAATCGCAATTTAATACCGCATCCTTAAAATTATCATTCAAGGACAATAAATCAGGAAACTTAAAATCTCCTAAGTATTTTGGATTCGATCTTGATTTTTTCATACCGGAGAGATGGCTAGCATCCCTAGCCCATAATGTCACAGAAGTGTTTCTTGCCAAGTGAATAGCTAGCGAAGTTCCCCAAGCACCTGCTCCCAAAACACAAACCTTCACTCTATAAGCCCCATACTTCTCTAGAGTTTATGAAGCCAATTAAACCCTCAATTTGCGTTTTTACCTGTCCCCAGTCACCCACAAGCATAGAAGAATTTAATTTTAAGACCACAAATTTATCAACATTAGCTAACTTATGGCTCTTATCATTTGCTTGATTAAAAATCACTGCGTTATCTTTTAAAATTAAAACTGTTCTTTCGTTATGTGTATATTTAGACTCTATCCAACTTATTTTACCATTGTGATCTTTAACTTTTTTCCAATCTTTGAGGCTAACAAGAACCTCCAATGGATAGCCTTCAGTCACAATAAACATTTTTTCTGTTACATTAGAAGGGCCTTGAAATAGTATAGCTTGTTTTGTCTTAACTGATATAAAGTCTGCCTGGGCTAAAAAACTCGACAATATAAGCGAAAGAAATAATACAAACTTATAAAATTTTTCAATCAAACTAATTAGCCTTTTTAGCAGCTCCTGCCTCTTTTTCTTTTTGCTGCATATACATCGTCTCAAAGTTAATTGGGTTAAGAAGAACAGGTGAAAAACCAGCTTTAGTAACTAAATCTGATATAGCTTCTCTCGCATAAGGGAACAATATATTAGGGCATGTAATAGCTAAAACCATCTCCATACCATCCTCAGGTACATTTAAGATTTTAAAAATTCCTGATTGTGTAACTTCGACCAAAAAAGCAGTTTCATCAGATTGTTTTGACGTTACTGTAACTTGCAAACTTACCTCGTAATATCCATCGGATAATGGTTTTGCTGCATTGTTGAGCTCAACTGAAATTTGAGGTGCCTCTCTATTAGTAAAAATTTCAGGGGAGTTAGGTATCTCAACTGAGACATCTTTAAGAAATAATTTTTCAATACCAAAGCCTGGCCCTTGGTTTTTTGATTCAGATGCATCTATTTTTGTTGAAGCTTTTTTCTTAGTTTTTTTATCTTCGGCCATTTTATTTCCTAATTTAATTTAATTAACATACTTTTAAATCATATTCTATCCCCTAAACCTGGAATAATAAATATTTGCTGTTACTTATTTAATCTTCAAGGATTAATTTATCTAAACTGCCATCGTTGTTAATAGATCTTAGTTGCTCAAATCCTCCTATATAATTATCACCAATAAAGATTTGTGGGACCGTTTTTTCCCCTGTAATTTTTATCATTTCATCCATATAAGATGGATTTTCATCAACCATAATTTTTTTAATTTTTTTAATACCTTTATTAAGGAGCAGTTTTTCTGCATTCACGCAGTAGGGACAAAACTGAGAACTGTACATAAGAATTTCTTTCATAAATTTAAATCACTTAATAATTAGATAATTAAAGACTAACGATTAGTATTATAATTGACGTATCAAATAAAAAAAAATTCATTCCAATAAATAAATGAAAAAAAACACTTTATTGCTGCTCATTCTTGATGGTTTTGGACATAGCGATACCAAAGAATCGAATGCAATTTCTGCTGCGAATACACCTAATTGGGATCATTTACTTAAATCTTATCCAAATAGCTTAATCAATGCATCTGAATCATTTGTTGGCCTGCCTGTTGGTCAAATGGGAAATTCAGAAGTTGGGCATTTATGTATGGGTGCAGGTAGAGTCATCGATCAAGATCTAGATAGAATAAATAAATCTATCAAAAATGGGAGTTTTTTTTCTAATAAAATTTTAATTTCTGGCTTTAAAAAAATATCTCATAGTAACAATGCATTACATATATTTGGACTTCTTTCTGATGGAGGTGTTCATAGCCACATAGATCACATACTTGCTCTAATAAAGCTTGCAAAGGAGAAAGATATTCAGAGTGTATTTATTCATGCCATTCTAGATGGTCGTGATACTGCTCCTAAATCTGCCTCAGCATATATAAAAAAACTGGAAGATTTTTGTGAAAATATAAATCTTGGTGAAATAAAAACAGTATCTGGAAGATTTTATGCCATGGATAGGGATAATAGATGGGGTAGGACACATTTAGCATACGATGCAATTGCTTGTGGATGTTCATCATATACTGAGTCCTCAGCTCAACAGGCTCTTAATAAGTCATATAGTAGAGGAGAATCCGATGAATTCGTAATCCCAACACTCATCAAAAAGTCAGATACATATTCAGGAATTAATGATAATGATATGGTCGTTTTTATGAATTTTAGATCCGACAGAGCAAGGCAGTTAACAGATAGTATTCTTAATGAATCATTTAATGAATTTGAACGCTCTTCACGACCTCACAATATAAATTATTTAACATTAACGAGTCATGATGAAAAACAGAAAAAGGCTAAATGTTTATTTAACCCAATTGATATCAAAAATTCGCTGGGTAAGTATGTTTCCGATCTAAATAAAACACAACTTCGTATAGCTGAAACAGAAAAATACCCACATGTAACTTTTTTCTTTAATGGAGGGATTGAAGAAGAATATAAAGGTGAGAAAAGAATTTTAATTCCATCAAAAAAAGTTGCTACATATGACCTAGCACCAGAAATGGGTGCGTACGAAATTACAGAAAAACTACATGAAGCAATTATAACTGAGAGCTATGATCTGATTGTTTGTAATTATGCTAATGGAGATATGGTAGGCCATACTGGAAATTTTGAAGCAGCAATTAAAGCTATTGAAGTGCTTGATGAATGTATATATGAAATATACAAAGCAATAAAAAAAATAGATGGTCAGATGATAATTACCGCAGACCACGGCAATGCAGAGGTCATGATGGATTCAAAAAATCAACAGAAACATACACAGCACACTGTGAATAAGGTGCCTTTTGTTTATGTTGGGAAAAAAATTAAAAAAATTAAAGAAGGCGGTCAGCTGTCTGATATAGCACCAACTATCCTAGAATTAATGGGTGAGAAAAAACCAAAAGAAATGACCGGGAAGAATTTAATTGAAATTGAATAAGAAAATTAAGAATACTCTTCTCATACTTATATTTTGCTTAATATCAACGACTCTCCTTGCAGGAGAAACTGATGATGCTAAAAGTAATTTAAATAAAATACAAAAGCAAATAAATTTAATTGATAAAGAAATTAAAAAAAATTCAAAAGTTAAGAAAGGATTAAATAAATCATTAAAAAAACATGAAAAAGAAATTAGTACTACGAAAAAAGAAATTTATAAAGTAAAAAAGAAACAAAAAAACAACAAACAGAAGTTGGCTAACTTAAGCAAAAAATTAAAAAAATTAGAAATTGAAATGTTAAGAAGAAAGCAGTTACAAAACGAAATACTCTACCAATCATATATAAAACCGAAACCCGGTTACTTACAATTATTTCTAGAGGGTATAAACCCAAATGAAGTCTCAAGACAAGTTAACTATATTGGTTTTTTAACTAAAGCTCAAAATGAGAATATCCTTAAAATTGACAAGACAAGAAAAAATATTAGTGCAACGAAAAAATCAACAAAAAAAATTCTTAAAAATATTACTCAACTTAGAAAGAAAAAAGAAAGGAATGCAAAGAAGTTAGAAAAAAAGAAGAAAGCGAAAAAATTAACATTAAACAAAATTTCTAAAAAGCTTAAATCTCAAAAAAGTAAGAAACTAAAATTGCAGCAAGATGAAAAGAAATTAAGTTCCCTTGTCAAAAACTTAATGTTGAAGCTTAAGGCAGAAGAAAAGAAAAGAAAAGCAGAAAAAAAAGATACTAAAGAAGAAAAAAAAGTTGTTGATATAAAAGCTTATAAAATAAATTTCGCTAAACTTAAAAAGAAACTCAAGCTGCCTGTTAAAGGTAAAGTAATATATAAATATAATGCTAAAAGATCAGATACAGGAACAAAATGGAAGGGTTTATTTATTAAAGCTAAAGAGGGCTCCGATGTAAAGTCAGTCGCCGCTGGTCAGGTTGTTTTTTCTGACTGGCTTAGAGGATTTGGGAATATCATCATTATCGATCATGGAAAAAGCTACATGAGTCTTTATGGAAATAATGATTCACTTTTAAAGCAAAAGGGTGAGTATATAAAAGGGGGTGAGGTTGTTGCCCTATCAGGGAACAGTGGTGGGAATAAATATAACGGACTTTATTATGAACTAAGGCACAATGGAAAACCTTTCAATCCACTAAAATGGACTAAATAAAAAAATTACTCTCCAATAAAATGTAAATCTACACATCTTTCAAAATTACCAAATCGATGTTCGTAAAGAAAAATTCCTTGCCATGTTCCTAAATTTATTTCTTTATTCTTTATTGAAAAAGATAGGTTTGTTTGAGTAAGCACAGTTCTGATATGCGCTGACATATCGTCCGGTCCCTCTAAAATATGACTGTAAGTCTCATCACCATCAACAACCAATTTTGTAAAAAAATTCTCCAGATCAAGCAAAACGTCTGAGTCATAGTTTTCATTTACTAGCAGACTGGCAGATGTATGCTTAATGTTTAATGTTAATAATCCTGTATTAATTTTTTCTAAATTAATCCAACCTTTTATCTTTGGCGTAATATCATAAAGCTTTCTTCCCTTTGTTAATTCAGTAATATTTCCAAAAATTTGAATCAAATTAGCCTCTATATTTTTTTATAGCTTCTAAATGAGCCATACAGAAACAATAATACGCCTATAGATATTGCACTATCAGCCACGTTAAATGCAGGCCAATAAAATTCAGCGATGTGAAAATAGATGAAATCAATTACATAGCCATAGCTTATCCTGTCATAAAGGTTTCCAATTGCTCCACCCAGAATAAGAAGTAATCCTATAACGATTAACATATTTTTTTTATATTGGTTAATTAGCCAGGGGATGTATATAACTGCAAGCAATGAGATGACAACCAAAAAATATCTTTGCCATCCTCCTTGATCACTCAAAAAACTAAAAGCTGCGCCTGAGTTTTGGAAATGAACAAAGCTTAAAAAAGATGTAATTTCAACTTGATCACCGTACATAATTTTATTTTGAATATAATTTTTTGTAAGAATATCCAACAAAAAAATAGACGAACTAATCAAATATAATTTAAGCATAAAGTCTTATTTCACCATCTTCATAAAGATTATTTATGCATCTTCCACATAACTCTTTATGCTTTTCACTATGGCCAATATCTTCGCAATAATGCCAACATCTCTCGCATTTTTGATGCTCACTTTTGTTTACACTTACTTCTAGCTTTTCATTTTTCTTAATGGTGACTTTTGAAGCAATAAATATAAACTTTAAGTCATCATTAAATACTTTTAAACTATTATAGATCTCTATAGGAGCACTAATCTCAACATCTGACTGAAGAGAAGACCCAACAATACCTTTTTCTCTTAGCTCTTCTATCTTTTTATTAACAAGACTTCTTATTTCCATAATATTTTCCCAATCATTTAAGTCTTTACCTTGCATCAAATTTTTTGGAAATTGATACCAAGTTTCGGTAAAAATACTTTTTTTATTATTTTGAAATATAATCTCTGAAGCTTCATGTGCAGTAAAGCTTAGGATTGGAGTCATTATCCTTATTAATGAATGCGTTATATGAAATAACGCACTTTGAGCTGATCTTCTCCCATGTGAGTTTTTCTGCATGGTATAAAGTCTATCTTTAATGACATCCAAATAAAATCCTCCTAAATCCTCTGAGCAAAAGGAAACAAACTTTTGAATGCCTAAATAGAAATTAAACGCATCATAATCTTTAATTATTGATTCTTGCAAGGCTTGGCATTGATGCAAAGCAAACCTATCAATCGATAACATTTTTTCTGGCGTTACTAGTTTTGTTTCTTTATCGATATCTTCAATATTAGAAATCAGAAATCTCAAGGTATTCCTAATTCTTCTGTAGCTATCAGCCACTCTTTTCATAATCTCGTCAGAGATATTAAGCTCTCCGGAGTAATCAGTGGAGGCAACCCATAATCTTAAAATATCCGCCCCATATTGGTTAATAATTTTCTGAGGAGAAATAACATTACCTTTAGATTTACTCATCTTGTGGCCATCGCCATCAACTACAAAGCCATGTGTTAATAATGCTTTAAATGGAGCCGCGTCGTTAATTGCACAACCTGTCAGCAAGCTTGATTGAAACCAGCCCCTATGCTGATCAGAACCCTCAAGATAAAGATCTGCAGGATAATTTAACTCTTCACGATCTTGAATTACAGATTGATGGGTAGTACCAGAGTCAAACCAAACATCTAATGTATCAGGTGATTTAAAATAGGCTTTTGCGTCATCGCCTAGCATAGAATCAATATCTAAATTGAACCAGGCGTCAATACCTTCTTTTTCCATCTTTTTAGCAATTTGTTCAAAAAAAGAAATAGATTTTGGATGCGGTAGATTTGTTTCTTTATTGAGAAATATTGGTATCGGCACTCCCCAAGACCTTTGTCTAGAAATACACCAATCAGGCCTTTTCTCAATCATCGACTTCAGCCTTCCTTCTCCCCAATTTGGAAAAAAACTTGTTTTTTTTATTACTTCTTCAGCTTGACCACGCAAAGACATATTTTTCTTATTTTTTACATCCATCCCAATAAACCATTGTTCCGTCGCTCTAAAAATGATTGGAGTTTTATGTCGCCAACAATGCGGATAGCTGTGGGTAAAATTTTCTATAGAGAGCAATACTTCGTTCTCTCTGAGAGTCTCTATAATTTTTTTATTCGCATCCCAAACACTCAGTGATCCAACAATATCAGTGTCTTTTATAAACTTTCCATCCTTATCCACTGGGCTTTCAACAGGTAAGTTATAACGACTTCCAACTACATAATCATCTACTCCATGAGCTGGTGCAGTATGAACTAAACCTGTACCGGTTTCAGTTGTTACATGAGGGCCACAAATGATAGGCACATGCTTTTCTTTAAATGGATGGCGACATTGTATATTTTCAAGTGCTATTCCATCACATGAACCTACTAGATTACCTTCAAGCTCATATGACATTAGCTTTGTTTTTGATAATTCAGTTGAAAGTATCAAAAATTTATCCTCTATTTCATATAACCCATACTCAAGTTTTGGATTGACACAAATGGCTTCATTAGCTGGAAGCGTCCAAGGGGTAGTTGTCCAAATAACAGCAAAAATATCTTTATTAATTTTATAATCAAAAATTCTTTCGATGGATTCCTTATCAATACAATTAAAAGCCACATCAATGGCTATTGATTTTTTATCCTCATATTCGACCTCAGCTTCAGCAAGGGCAGAACCACAATCTGTGCACCAATTAACTGGTTTACCCCCTTGATATAAGTAGCCACTTTCATAAATCTTTGCTAATGACCTTATAATATTAGCTTCGATTTTATAATCCATTGTGAGATAAGGTTTATTCCATTCTCCAAAAACACCCAATCTTTGAAAATCCTTTTTTTGACTCTCTACTTGTTCATGGGCATAAGATCTGCAAAGACTTCTAAACTCTTTTGGTTTTAAATTTTTCCCATGTTCTTTTTCAATGACTAATTCAATTGGTAAGCCATGACAATCCCATCCTGGGATAAAAGGAACATCAAAACCAGAAAAAGTTTTTGATTTAATAATAAAATCTTTTAAAATTTTATTTACAGCATGGCCAATATGAATATTTCCATTTGCATAAGGTGGGCCATCATGAAGAATGTATTTTTTCATTCCTAGACGTGATTTCCTAATAGCGTCATAGATTTTTTTATGTTCTAAGCTCTTTAACCATTCAGGCTCTCTTTTCGCAAGGTTACCTCTCATTGGAAAGCTAGTTTCTGGGAGATTAAGTTTATATTTGTTTTTTTCTGTCATAGATTTTGCTTTTCAAAAAAAAGTTTTGCTTTAGTTACATCTAATTTAATTTGCTCTTTTAACTCATCAAGTGACTTAAACTTTTTTTCATCTCTTAATTTCTTTAAAAAAATAACACTTACATGTTGGCCATATAGATCTGATGAAAAATTCAACAAGTGTACCTCAAGTTGCAGTTTATTCTCTCCCTTAATTGAAGGTCTGATACCGAGATTAGCAACACCAAAATGATTTTGAAATTTTACAGCAAAGACACCCTTCAGTGGAGGCCGATTATGCTTCATATGAATATTCGCAGTAGGAAAACCAATCAGCCTCCCACGTTTTTCTCCATGAACAACTTTTCCAGATATTGAATAAGGCCTTCCCATAAATTTATTAGCCTCCTCAAGGTTATCGTTAGCCAGATGATTTCTTATGGAAGTGCTAGAAATTCTTGTATCTCCTATGAGGATTTTGTTTTGAATATTAAGATTCATACTGCTAGCTGACAACTGCTTTATTCCTCCCTTTCTTCCGCTTCCAAAACAAAAGTCTTCTCCTATAACAATTTCTTTTACCTTTAACTTATCGATTAATATACTTATAAATTGATTGGCTGTTACCTTTGAAAATTCCTGATTAAATTTAATGATATGTACTCGATCTATTTTTAAATCATTAAAGAGTTCTATTTTTTCTCTTAGGCTTGAAATTCGCGTTTGAAGCTTATCATGGGAGAAGTAATCTTTTGGGTTGGGTTCAAAAGTTATAACTGCGCTCTCTAGTCCAAGATCATGCGCTCTTTTCTTAACTTCAGTTATTAAAGCTTGGTGCCCTAAATGCACACCATCAAAATTACCTATGGTTATAACACATGGCAATTGCTCTAAGTTGAAGTTACTTAATATTTTCACAATGAATGATTTGTCTTTTTAATAAACGAATTAAACTCGAGGCCTAAGAATTTTAAGCTAACAAAATAAATTGCGCCACTAAGACTGATTATAAGTAGTAAATTCGCTACTCTTTGTAAAAATGAATAATCAACCCATTGATCGATAGAACCTCGAAGAAAAAATAAACTAATAGCCATCAAACTTAGGGATATTATAATTTTAATTAAAAAGCCAATCCAACCTTTGTTTAATATAAATATTTTTTCTTTCTTTAAAAAATAAAACAATAATCCTGCATTAATACATGCTGCTAAACCAATTGCAAGAGCAAGCCCTGCATGCTGTAAATATCCAATAAATAAGAGATTCATTACTTGTGTACAAAATAAAGTAAAAATTGCAATTTTAACTGGTGTTTTAATATTTTGCTGAGCATAAAAAGCTGGAGCTAATATTTTAATTAAAATTAAACCAACTAAGCCAACACTATAGGCAATCAGAGCTGTTTCAGTCATTAAAATATCATATTCACTGAAAGCCCCATAATAAAAAAGTGTTGTAATGAGCGGGATTCCAAGCATAGCCAACCCTAATGCTGCTGGCGCTGCCAACAAAATACCTAATTTAAGGGCCCAATTAATTAATTCTGAATATTCTGATTTATCCTTATTAGATAAGCTCTTTGATAGGCTGGGTAAAAGCAAAGTACTTAATGCAACTCCTAATATCCCCGCTGGAAATTCAAGTAATCTATCTGCATAGTAAAGCCAAGAAATGCTTCCTACAGAAAGGAATGAAGCAAAAATTGTATTGATGAGAAGTGAGATTTGAGCAACTGAAACGCCTAATATAGATGGTCCCATTAGTTTTAGAACTCTCCATACACCAGCATCTTTAAAGTTAAAATCGAGCTTTGGTATACATCCAATTTTCTTTAAAAATGGAATTTGAAAAATTAATTGAAGAATTCCCCCAATGAAAACTGACCATGCAAGAACATATGCTGGTTGACTAAAATAATCAGCAAAAAATAATGCTCCAACAATAAATGAGACATTTAACCAAACAGGTGTAAACGCAGGCACAATAAATTTTCCAAATGTATTTAAGATACCTCCGGCCATAGACACAAGTGAAATAAAAAATATATAAGGAAATGTAATTTTTAGTAAATCTACAGTCAAATTATATTTTTCAGGACTTGTTATAAACCCGGGTGCTGTAATATAAATAATCCAAGGCGCACCAAAAACTCCTAATAGAGTAATTAATATGAGGAAAAGGCCTAATAAAGTTGAAATCTTATTTATAAAAGACTTCAACTCAAGAGAGGAATTTTTTGTTTTATACTCAGACAATATAGGTATAAATGCCTGCGTAAATGCTCCTTCAGCTGAAATTCTTCTCAGTAAATTTGGAATTTTAAATGCAACAAAAAATGCATCACTCTCTAAACCTGCTCCAAAAATTCTTGCAATAACTGTGTCCCTTATAAAGCCAAGGATTCTTGATAATGTTGTCATTCCTCCAATACCAAAGAATGTTTTTAATAAGTTCATAGTCAATTATTTGTAAGCTTAAAATTTAAGTATAATTTTATCACGGTACCAGATTCAATTTTTTTAATGTTTAATCAATTATTTAGCCAAATTTATTTAAATAAACTTGTATCTAATTCATAAAATAGATAAAATACAAAACTTAAAAATCGTTGTAAGGATTCAACACATGGCCAATACGGCTCAGACAAGAAAAAGAGCAAGACAAACGGTGAAACAAAGAGCTCATAATGTAGGCCTTCGTTCAACACTTAGAACAGCTATAAAAAAAATTCAATCAGCTATTGTAGGCGGAGATAGTAAGGTTGCAAAAAAAGCCTTTGAAGAAAACGTCTCCATCATAGACAGAATCGCTGATAAAAAAATTATTCACAAAAATAAAGCAGCTCGGCATAAATCAAGATTAAATTCTGCTATTAAATCTATGTAAAACTAGGAAATGTAATTTTCTACATTTCCCACAGTTTAGATCTAATTTCTTCAACTTTAATAATCAAGTCTTCAGTATTCTCTCCAACAACCGTAATATGTCCCATTTTACGGCCAGCGCGCGGCTGATTTTTTCCATATAAATGAATATTTATACTTGGCCCTTCTATCTCTAAAAAATTAGGTGTCTTTACCTCTCCATTTTTTAACCATAAATCGCCTAATAAATTTAACATAACAGCATTTTTTTCTAAAATAATGTCAAGTAAATTATCATTTGTTAAACAAAGTACTTGCTGATCAAACTGACTTACATTGCAAGCATCTAGACTAAAGTGACCAGAGTTATGTGGTCTTGGTGCAACCTCATTTATATACAGTTTATCGTTAGAAATAAAAAATTCTACTGCGATTGTTCCCACATAGTTTAAATTGTTTGCTATCTTTAAAGCATAAGCGACAGCCTCTTTTTTTAAATCATCATTAACCCTTGCTGGAATTATAGATAAATCTAAAATGCCTTCTTTATGTTGATTTTCAATGACTGGAAATATTTTTGATACTCCATCTGAGGATCTAGATAAAACCACAGAAATTTCTTTATCTAAGTTTAACTTTTTTTCTAATACAAACTCATTTTCATTTGAATCATTTAATACTGCTTTAGTTTCACTTACACTATTTACATGATATTGACCTTTTCCGTCATACCCAAATTTTGATTGCTTGAGTATTGCTGGAAAAATTTTATTATCTTCAAAGTCTGAAAATAATTCAGCTGATTTAATTGGCTCATAACGTCCAATTGGAAGCTCGAGGCCTTTGATGAATTCTTTTTCCTTTATACGCCTTTGAACAATCGATATTGCTTCAGAATTTGGATGAGTTCTTACTTTTTCTTCTAAATACTTTATTGTTTCTGATGGAATGTTCTCAAATTCAGTTGAAATGGCCTTACAATTATTAATCATTATTTCTAATGCAGATTTATCTGAAAATGAACTACAAATATGATCATTTGCTATTTTACCAGCAGGGCTCTCTTGATCAGGATCAAATACCGTCACCTGATATCCCATACGATGAGCTGCTTCAACAAAAAACTTACCTAATTGACCTCCTCCCAACATTCCTAACATTGAAGGTGTCTTTATCACTTTACTCATAGTTATTAGCTTTCTAATTTCATATTAAAAACTTTTTTCTCTTGAGTTTTTGTAAACTCTTTAAGCTTGCCTTTTAAATCATTATTTGTTTCTGCAAGTAATCTCACTACAAAAAGAGCAGCATTGAAAGCTCCTGCTTCACCAATTGCAAATGTTGCGACTGGAACTCCTTTTGGCATTTGGACAATTGAAAGCAATGAATCCTTACCCTCTAAATAAGTTGTTTTTATAGGCACCCCTAATACAGGAAGGTTTGTTTTTGAAGCTATCATTCCTGGTAAATGTGCAGCACCACCTGCTCCTGCAATAATCACTTTTAAACCATTAGCTTCTGCCTCACTTGCAAATGAATACATCAGATCAGGGGTTCTATGAGCGGAAACAACTTCAGCTTTATAACTTATCCCAAAATTATCTAAGATTGTTGCAGCATGTTTCATCGTTGGCCAGTCACTTTCTGATCCCATTATAATTGCAACAACTACTTTTTCTTTTTTCATTTCTCCCCCTTAAAACATTACATAACTACGAGATTATCTCTATGTATGATATTCACTTCATTCATAAAACCTAAAATAGATTTAATTTCATCACTTGAAACACCACAAATCTTTTTTGAATCAACCGAATTATAGTTAACGAGTCCTTTAGCTATCTCAATACCTTTGCTATCGACACATGACACAACCTCACCCCTATCAAACTTTCCCTCTACCTCTAATACACCAATCGGAAGTAAGCTTTTACCCTTTTCTAATATTGCTATGGATGCTCCTTTGTCCAGGATCAATCTTCCACAACTTCTTAAGTTATCTGCAAGCCACTTTTTCTTTGCTATTTTTTTCTCAAGTCTCGACTCTAAAAAAGTACCCACGGACTTATTATTGAATAACTTAAAAAATGTTTCATCAATCTTTCCATTTGCAATGATCGTATGTGTACCACTTAAAGACGCTCTTCTAGCAGCTTCAATTTTTGTAACCATACCTCCCGTACCATATCTTGAAGATGTATTTTTTGCTAATGAATCTAGTCTCTTGTCATCAGTAAAAGCTTTTTCAATGAGGGAGGCATTTATATCAATAGCTGGATCATTAGAAAATAGACCTTCTTGATCAGTTAACAAAACTAGGTAGTCTGCTTCAATTAAATTAGCTACCATCGCCGCAAGATTATCATTATCACCAAATTGTATCTCTTCAGTTGAAACCGTATCATTCTCATTGATAATTGGAACTACACCGCTAGTGATTAAGTTATTAATTGTTGATCTAGCATTTAAGTATCTTTTTCTATCACTCAAATCTTCATGGGTAAGTAAAACTTGGGCTGCGATTTTATTATTTTTCGTAAATATATCCTTATATACTTGCGCCAAATCCATTTGTCCTATTGCTGCTGCTGCTTGAAGCTCACTCAAAATATTAGGCTTATCATTAACTTTAAGTTTTTTTAGACCGGCAAAAATCGCCCCACTAGAGACAATTACTACTCCGATTCCATTATCCATCCAAGAAGAAACTTCAGAAGATAATTTCACTAAAAATTCTTTATCAAAGCCATCATTGTTGGCTATTGTGCTTGTACCAACCTTGATTACGATTTTTTTCGAGTCAGAGAATTTAAGCTTTTTCATAATTTTAAATTGAGTCTATATATTCCATAATTTTTCTTGATAAACTTTTACAGCCTTCACCATTAATAGCTGATATTTCAAAAATAGGTGCATCCCATTCTAGCTCTTTAATAATTCTATCTTTTAAATGATCAATATCATCGACTAAATCAATTTTATTTAATATTAACCATCTTGGCTTTTTAAATAACGCTTCATCATATTTTTTTAATTCACTAATAATTTTTTTAATATCCTCTACCGGATCTATTTTTTCATCATATGGGGCAGAGTCAACTAAATGAAGTAAGATTTTTGTCCTAGATAAGTGCCTTAAAAATTGATGTCCTAGGCCATGACCATCCGAGGCACCCTCAATTAATCCAGGAATATCTGCCATTACAAAACTTTTTTGCTCATAAACTTTTACTACGCCAAGATTTGGTTGTAACGTAGTAAATGGATAATTGGCAACCTTAGGCTTTGCAGCTGAGACTTGTCGTATTAACGAGGATTTTCCAGCATTAGGCATCCCTAATAATCCTACATCTGCTAAAACCTTCAGCTCTAGATATAACTCAAATTCTTGACCAGGGTCACCTTCTGTAAATTGTCTTGGTGCTCTATTTGTGCTTGATTTAAAATGAATATTACCTAGGCCGCCCTTTCCACCTTTTGCTAAAAGTACTTTGATGCCATGTTCATTAAAATCAGCAAATATTTGTCCTGATTGTTTTTCTGTTATGAGCGTTCCTACAGGCACTTTTAGAATTAAGTCTGAGCCACCAGCGCCATAACAATCAGAACCTTTACCATTTTCACCCCTTTGTGCTCTATAATTTTTAACAAATCGAAAATCAATTAGTGTATTTACATTTTCATCAGCTTCACAAAATATGCTGCCACCCCTTCCACCATCGCCACCATTAGGGCCACCCATAGGTTCATATTTTTCCCTTCTGAAGGTAGCAATTCCATTCCCCCCATCTCCGGCATAAATATTAATTGCTGTCTCTTATACACATCTGACGCTGCCGACGAAT
>CAJXQA010000023.1 GCA_913058475.1 uncultured Nitrosomonadales bacterium | reverse complement strand
GTCGGCAGCGTCAGATGTGTATAAGAGACAGATTGAATATCATTTAAGATCCAGTACGATAGAGCCATTGCAAATATTGGCCATCTTATAAAAAATAACGAGTAAGCTAAGGTCTCTGAAGGCTCAATACTCATTGCTGAGTTAATTGTCAGACAATAAATTGTAAAAATTAACGCAAAACAAAACCATTTTTCCTTAACCCATTCCCATCCAATATTTTTATATGAGTGATATAAAAATAAAATACCTATTAAAACAATGGTGATATCCGCTAGACTTCTTGAAAAGATCAAAAGCAATGGCAGAAGATAGGGGAAATAATTTTTTATACTAGCAGTCATGATTTAAGATCAGAAATAAGTTCTTTCAGTGGCTTGTTCCAATCCCCTAAAGTTGATTGTCTAAAAATTTTAATTGATGGATACCACGGTGAATCTTTTCTTTCATTCATCCATAAAAAACTTGATTTGTCCGGAAGGAGTAAATAAGTTTTTTTACCTAAAGCACCTGCAAGATGTGCAATTACTGTGTCAACGCATATTATAACATCCATCATCTTAATAAGTGATGCAGTGTCACAGAAGTCCTTTAATGAATCTTGGTGATCAATTACGTCAGAATTTTTAATAATTTTTTGCTCTTCATGAGTCATCCCTTTTTGAAGAGAGTGATACTCAAAAGGAAGAGATATTAATTCAGAAAAATCATCAAGTAACATACTTCTGTTGTGATTATTTTTATGTAATGGATTTCCAGCCCAACATAAACCGATTCTCAAACAATTACTTTTTTCAAATTTCTTTTCCCAAATTTTATTTTTATTTAAATTTGTTAGTAAGTAAGGGCATTTATTTGGAACATTCGAAATTTCAGTTTTGAAGGCTAAGGGGAGGCTCATAATAGGAGAATAAAAATCAAATTTAGAGGGTTGAATATTTGGGCCAATCACCTCTATTCCAAGATCCTGAGAGCTTATTAATTTATAAAAAGGTTCTGTGACTTCTAAAATTATTTTCTTTGGATGTAAATCTTTTAATAAAGCTATATATCTATAACATTGAATAAAATCACCATGGCCTTGTTCAGGATATATGAATATGACTTTATTTTTTATGGATTCATTTCCTAGCCATAACTTTTTAGGGTAATCTCTAGCCCATTCTTTTGCAAAGCTTTGCCACCTATATTCATAAAGTTCCCAGCCATCTTTATAATTTCCTTGAAAAAGATGGATTAAAGATTTATTCCAATAGGACTCTGGATACTTAGGATCAAGGGAAGTACATTTATTAAAATCTTCCATAGCTAAATTTAATTTTTTTAATGCCTGAAAAGATAAACCACGATTATTATAAAAGTATCCTGTATTCGGAGACTTATTAATGCATAGGTTGAAGTATTCAATTGATTCATTAAAGCTATTTATTTTGTAAGCAGCTAAACCAGCATTGTTATAAAAGATTGCAATAGTTTTATCGATTTTTATGCATTGTTTAAAATATTCTAAAGCATCCTCTGCTTCATCAAGTTCTAGTAGATTAATTCCTATGGAATTTAAAATTTGTAAATTTTTAGGAGCCAGTTTGAGCGCATTCTTAAAACAAGCAATAGCTTCATTATAAATTTTAAGACCAGTCAAAAGCTCCCCTTTTTTAATGTAAGCGTCTATATAGTCTGGTGCTTTTAATATTGTAATGTTAAAAAACTCAAGAGCTTTGGGGAAATTTTTTTGAATAGAGTATGAATTTCCTAAGTTAAAGCTAATCATGGGTTGGTCTGGATTTATTTGCAGAGATTTCTCAAGGAATGAACATCCTTTTTTGTCTTCACCCATTTGAAGATTTAAAGTCCCAAGGCTATTGCATAAGTCAGTGCTCTTTGGATATTTAGAAATTAAATATTCAAATCCTTTTTGTGCATTACTTAAGTCTCCAGATTGATGAAACCGAATACTTTCTTGAAATACTTCGTCATCATTTTTTTGTTTGTTTGATACCATGAAATTTCTTTATGATTTAGACCAATTGTCTGATTTACCACCTGTTTTCTTAAGCAACTTTATTTCAGAAATAATTAAATTTTTACTGAAGGATTTACACATATCATAAACAGTCAGCAAGGCAACAGAAACAGCTGTGAGTGCTTCCATTTCAACTCCTGTTTTGCCTAAACACCTAACTAAACTTTTGCAAATTATTATATTATTTTTATTATCAATAGAAAATTCAATTTCAATTTTTGTAAGATTTAAATTATGTGCCAATGGAATTAAATCTGAAGTTTTTTTTGCTGCTTGGATACCTGCAAGTCGAGATGTTGGTAGCACATCACCCTTCTTATTCCTATTATCAATAATAGCTTTAATTATTTCTTCATTCAGTATTATAGAACCCTGAGCAATCGCCTCCCTTAAAGTATCGTTCTTTTTTGAGACATCAACCATGTTGGCATCACCGTTTGCATCAATATGAGTAAACATCTATTTTTCTTCCGCTATAATTAAAATAATATTTACAATAATAATATCAATGTATGAAAAAAACTCTATTAATATTTATTTTCTTAAGCTTTATTGTAACGGCTAATAACTTGCCTGAGCTAGGTGACTACAGCTCTTCCAAAATAAGTGAAAGTGATGAAATTTTTATTGGTAGACAAATTTTATTTCAAGTTAATCAAAGTGACAGCATTATTCGGGATATTGAAATTTCGGATTATCTTGATTCATTAGGTAAAAGACTTATAAACGCAAGCACAGACCCTGCAAAAAAGATTGAATTTTTTATTGTAAGTGATCCATCAATAAATGCTTTTGCAATGCTTGGTGGTGTTATAGGAGTACATTCAGGATTATTCCTTGCTTCAAATACTGAGTCAGAATTAGCTAGCGTTATAAGTCATGAGATAGCTCACATAAATCAAAAGCATATTTCAAGATTTCTATTGCAACAGGAAAGGGCTTCTTACCAGTCAACTTTTATTATGGCGGTAGCACTGTTATTGGCTAGATCGAATCCTCAACTTGCAAGTACTGCTATGGCTGGAGCTTCTGCGGGCTCAGTTCAAGGAGCGCTTGATTTTACAAGGGAGAACGAAAAAGAAGCAGATAGAGTTGGAATTCAAACGTTAAATAATGCTGGCTTCGATGTGAGGGGTGCTCGTGATTTTTTTACAACACTTAAACAGGCTAACCAGTTTTCTGGTGGGGCGGCCCCAGCTTTTTTACAAACGCATCCTATAACAAGTAACCGTATAAATGATATTGAAGATCGATTAAAAGACTTTCCTTATAAACAAAGGGTAGATAATCAAACTTTTCATTATGTAAAAGGAAAGTTAAAAGCCTTATTAGACAACAAGGAGGATACGAAAAATATTTTAGAGAAAAATATTAAAAATAAGATATATATAAATGAAGGAGGAGAAAGATTTGCACTTGCATACATCTATTTAATAGATAATGAGTTTATAAAATCATATGAACAAATGCAGTGGTTATTTGATAACGAACAATCAAACCCAATGTTAAGTCAGCTGTATATAAATTATTTGATAAAAATAAACAAAGTCACAGAAGCAAAAAAAATATACGAACAAAATTTAAATTTCTTCCCATCTAATCGATCTTTTATTTATGGCCTCGCTGATTTATATTTAGAAACTCAAGATAGCGAAAAAGCAATTAAACTTCTGAAAGAGAATGAACAAAAATTCTCACAAGACCCTATTCTCTATAAATTATTTGCAAAAGGTTATGCAAATCAAGGAAAAAAATTACTGCAATATGAGAATTTAGCAGAAGCCGCTTATTATAATTTTAATCTTCAAGAGGCTATTATTAGGATGGATCTAGCAATTAAAGCTAATGATGGTGATTTTTATCAAAAATCTAGAGTTGAATCAAGATTAAAACAATTCCAAAAAGAGCAACAAATTCATACAAACGATAATTGATAAGTTTTACTTATCAACATCATTTTAAGATAAAATTATACTAAGTACCTTAGATAAACTATTGTTCAATATTATTCACTATTATAGGAAAATTAATTATGTCTTCACTTATAAATACAGAAATAAAGCCTTTTAAAGCTACAGCATTTCACAGCGAAAAAGGTGGCATTGAAGTAACAGAGGCTGACCTGAAAGGAAAATGGTCTGCTGTTATTTTTTACCCAGCTGATTTTACATTTGTTTGTCCAACTGAGTTGGGAGATCTTGCAGATCATTATGACGAGCTACAAAAAATGGGTGTGGAAGTGTATGCCGTATCAACAGATACACACTTTACGCACAAAGCTTGGCATGACACATCAGAGACAATTAAAAAAATAAAATTTCCGATGATTGGAGATCCAACAGGTGCAATATCAAGAAATTTTGATGTAATGATTGAAGAGGAAGGGCTAGCTTTGAGAGGTTCCTTCATAGTAAACCCAGATGGAATTATTAAAACTGCTGAAATTAATGATTTAGGTATTGGCCGTTCGGCAGCTGATTTAGTGAGAAAAGTTCAGGCAGCTCAATATATTGCAGCAAATCCAAATCAAGCTTGTCCTGCTTCTTGGAAGCCAGGAGAAGAGGCATTAACACCATCACTTGATTTAGTAGGGAAAATCTAGAACCCCTTTAAATACTTTAGTTTGGTTGGGCACAAATTTAGCCCAACCGATACTTATCTCTGGAACATTATTTATGTCACTTTCAACTGAAATTAAAACGCAATTAAAAGAATACTTAGCGAAGCTAAATTCTGGCGTAGTGATTGAGGCATTTGTAGATGAAAGTGAAGTCTCAACTAATATGAGCGAATTATTGATTGAATTAGCAGAGATGACAGAGAAAATTTCTCTAAATATTCATAAAGACACAGCTGAGAGAACGCCATCTTTTAAAATAAATAAACCTAATGAAGTAACCGGGATTCAATTTGCGGGAATCCCTTTAGGACACGAATTTTCATCACTAGTACTAGCTTTGTTACAGGTGGGTGATCATCCATTAAAAATTTCAGAAGATTTAGTTGATCAAATTAAAAACATAGAAGGAGAATTTGTTTTTGAAACCTTCATTTCTTTGACTTGCCACAACTGTCCTGATGTTGTTCAAGCATTAAATGTCCTATCACTTTTAAATCCTAATATAAGCCACTGTATGGTGGATGGTGCATTATTCCAAGATGAGGTTAAAAGAAAAAAAATAATGTCAGTTCCAACAGTCTTTCTAAATGATATTGAGTTTGGACAAGGCAGGATGGAATTAGAAGAAATTATCAGCAAGATTGATTCAAAGGCTGGTGAAAAAAAAGCTGATCAATTATCCCAAAAGGAGCTTTTCGATATCCTCATTGTTGGTGGAGGTCCAGCTGGTGCTTCAGCAGCAATTTATTCTGCAAGGAAAGGAATAAAAACAGGCATTATTGCTGAGCGTTTTGGTGGACAGGTTATGGATACACTTGGGATAGAAAATTTTATTTCAGTACAAAAAACCGAAGGCCCAAAGTTAGTGAAAGCACTTGAAGAACATGTAAAAGAATATGATGTTGATGTTATAAACCTTCAGACAGCAAAAAAAATTGCAAAAGTAAATGATTTATTGTTTGAAGTTCACTTAAATGGCGGAGGCATTCTTAAATCTAAGTCAGTTATTATTGCTACTGGTGCTAGTTGGAGAGAATTGGGTGTCCCTGGAGAAAAAGAGTTTAAGGGAAAGGGAGTAGCCTATTGCCCTCATTGTGATGGCCCATTGTTTAAAGGAAAAAATGTAGCTGTTATTGGAGGAGGCAATTCCGGTGTTGAAGCCGCTATTGATCTAGCAGGTATTGTGAAACATGTCACTATTTTAGAATTTGGTTCCGAGCTAAATGGCGATCAGGTGTTAATTGATAGATTAAAGAGCCTAGATAATATTGAGATTATACTAAATGCTAAAACCAATGAAATTGGCGGTACAGATAAAGTAACGCACTTAGTTTATACAGATAGAAAACATGAAAAAGAAGAGAGAATCAATATTGAAGCGGTATTTATTCAAATTGGTTTGATTTCAAATAGTGATTGGGTAAAAGAAGATTTAAAATTAAGCCAATACGGTGAGATCGAAATCAATGATCATGGTGAGACATCAATGTTAGGTGTCTTCGCAGCAGGAGATGTCACCACCATACCTTATAAACAGATTATTATAGCTATGGGCGAAGGCTCAAAAGCAGCATTAGGAGCGTTCGATTATCTAATAAGGCATTAATTTAATAAACTTCACTCTTTTGTTTCAAGAAGTTTTTTTAGAAGGGGTATGGTCATGGGCTTTTTTGTTTTTAAGGACCAATTGTCTAATGCATCTAAGGTTGCAATTAAGTAGTGCAAATCTCTTTTTAAATTTTTCATACAGTATTCAATAACTTTTACGTTAGATGACATTCCCTTTTGTTTTGAATGGTTTAATAAAGCTAATTTTTTCTCGTTATCTGTTAATGCTTTAATTTGATAAACAATACCCCAGCTAAGCCGACTTGCTAAATCACTTCGTAAGCCCATATTATTTGGTGAGTTAGACCCCGTTATAAAAAGTTTTTTGCCATTTTCTTTGCAATTGTTAAAAATACTAAAAGCTTGAATTTGTTCGATATCACTCATACTTTCAATATCCTCAATAACTAAAATGTTATTATTTTTTACTACACTGGATAAATGCGATTTTCCTGAGCCCTGAACACCCCATAAATAAAAAAATTGAAGATTTTTGTCTGTTGTAAATTTTTTTATAACGCTAATTGCTTCAAAATTATCACCAATAACAAAATTTTCAAGTGATTTAATCGAAGGTGGATGAATGTTGAGTAAAAGTTGATCCATTATTGCTCTAAGGCACCATGTGCCTATTAAGTAAAATTAAGTTAAAATCCTACTATACATAAATTCGCAAATCTAATAAGGATTAAACTAAATTGCCTCAAAATAAATCTGAAGATACCTCAATTACTTACAAGGATTCTGGAGTAGATATTGAGGCTGGAAACAACCTTATTGATAGAATTAAACCATATGCAAAGTCTACTTTTAGAAAAGAGGTTTTAGGTGGATTGGGTGGTTTTGGCTCAATGTTTGAGATGCCAAGTCATATTAATAATCCAGTACTTGTTTCTGGCACTGATGGTGTGGGAACAAAGCTTAAATTAGCATTTGAACTTAATAAACATGACACTATAGGACAAGACTTAGTTGCAATGTGTGTCAATGATATTATCGTTCAAGGAGCTGAGCCTTTATTTTTTTTAGATTATTTTGCTTGTGGGAAATTAAATACTCAAATTGCTGAAAAAGTTATCAAGGGAATTAGTGACGGATGCAAGCTAGCAAAATGTTCTTTGGTTGGAGGTGAAACTGCAGAAATGCCGGGTATGTATCAAGGCGATGAATACGATTTGGCTGGCTTTTGTGTTGGCGCAGTAGATAAAAATAAAATAATCGATGGCAAAGGTGTAGAAGAAGGAGATATCTTAATTGGAATAGGCTCATCTGGGGCACATTCAAACGGATATTCCTTAATTAGAAAAATTATATCTGAAAAAAAAATTAATTTAGATTCAAAGCTTGGTAATGAATCTATAGGTGATTTATTAATTAAGCCTACGAGAATTTATACACAATCAATTTTAGAAGTTTTAAAAACTGAAAAAATAAATGCAATGGCACATATAACTGGAGGGGGGCTGATTGAAAATATTCCAAGAGTCATTCCTAAAGAGTACAGGGCTGTTATCTCCAAAAATTCCTGGAAAATTCCTAAATTATTTGATTGGATAAAGTCTGAAGCAAACCTAGATGATGATGAGTTATTTAAAACATTTAATTGTGGTATTGGTATGGTTATCATAGTAGAAAAAGAATCAAAAAATAGGGTAATGTCATCTCTCAGAAATTCAAAAGAGAATGTTTTTGAGATTGGGAAAATAACTAAAAAAAATGGCAATGAAACACAAATACAAATTCTCTAAGTATTTATTAGTATTAGTTCTTTTTTCTCAAACTCTATTTGCCTTCAAGAAGCTACCGGAGAATTTTTATATTAACTATGAATTATTCCAGTTTATAAAGCTTAGAAATATTGAGGTAGAAAAAACGCAAATATCTACTGGTGAAATAAAATTACAATATGAGGAGAAAAAGAAACAATACGATTTGAATATTTTGTTAAAGACGAAAAAATTCCTAAAATTTTATGGTGATAAAGACATGCAAAGCAATGGCTTTGTTAGTCAAAACGGACTTTTATTTAACTCATTTAAAGTTAACGACTTAAGAAAACCAAAAAAAAATATACAAGTGGTTTATGACAGAAAGAAAAATCAACTTAAAGTTGATTACAAGAAAAAAATAACAGAAAAAAAGTATGATGGAAAATTATTAGATATTCCTACATTAATTCTACAATTTCACTTTGAAAAAACTAAACCAAAATATTCATTTGATTTTGTTGTAGGGAAAAAAATTAATAATATTAAGTATAAAAAAATAAAAGATGAAAGTATAAAGATCAACGGAAAAAATTATCTAACTGAACTATACGAAGGCGAAATTAACTTAGTAAAAAATTCAAAACATTTTATTTGGCTTTCAAAAGGGCCCTATAGAGTTCCTATTAAAATAAGATTAAAAATGAAAGGCGGATTAATGATTGATCAAAATTTAAAAACAACAGATCTTAAATTGAAGAACTAGATGAATAGATTTTCTATAAAATCATGTGCCGAGGTTTTAGAAGAAAGCTTTTCTAATAACTTTTCGGCTGATTCTCAGTTGAGTTTATTTTTTAAAAAAAATAAAAATATAGGAAAATCTGAAAGATCACTAATTGCAGATACTTACTATAATGTCATCAGAAATAAAAGATATTTAGAGGCTTTAGGATCGACATCAAATCCATTTAAATTAATTCTTATCTATTTAATTAAATTACAAGGAAGGAGTATTCGTGATTTATTACCCATGATTAGTGAGGAAAATGGAATTTGGCTAACCAAAATTAAAGCAAATAAATTAACTAATATAGATCTTTCAGTAAAATTGAGCTTACCTGACTGGTTCTGGTCAAAACTGTCTACTCAATACAATGAAAAAATTGCTATTAAAATAGCCAACTCGCTTCTATTACCAGCTCAACTCTGTGTCAGAGTAAATGCCCTCAAAGGGAAAAATAGGCAGGAGGTAATTACTGAACTTAAGGAATCATTTCCTGAGGGGCAGGATCAAATTTTTGAAACTAAAATATCGCCTATAGGTATTATTTTACCTAGAGGTAGCTTCATACAGAAACATCCACTTTACCTTGAGGGTAACGTCGAAATTCAAGATGAGGGAAGTCAATTATTATCATATTTAGCTGATGCAAAAAGAGGGCAAATGGTCGCAGACTTTTGTGCTGGAGCTGGAGGTAAAACGTTAGCTATGGCATCAATGATGAAAAATACGGGAAGAATTTATAGTTTTGATATCTCAGGTAAACGATTGGATAATCTCAAAGTTAGATTAAAAAGATCAGGCGCATCAAATATTTCGATGCAAAGAATTTCAAGTGAAAATGATAATAAAATTAAAAGATTAAAGGAAAAGTTTGATAGGGTGTTAGTCGATGCTCCATGTACCGGTTTTGGGACTTTACGAAGAAATCCAGATCTGAAATGGAAGCATTCAGAGAAGTCGTTAATGGAACTAATTGCTAAACAGAGGAATATCCTTCAATCAGCAGCTAGATTATGCAAAAAAAAAGGGTTATTAATTTATGCAACATGTAGCCTGCTTAATGAGGAAAATGAGGAACAAGTGACAAATTTTTTATCTAAAAATTTAGATTTTAAATTATTATCAAAAACTGTAATACTTGAAAAGTATGGTATTTCTTTGAATGATAAAAAATATCTAAAGTTAAATCCATTTGAAAATGACACGGATGGTTTTTTTGGCGCAGTTATGGAGAAAGTTAGATAATGAAAAATGCAAATAAATATATACTGCTTGCTGCGTTAGCGGGAATAATAATCGGATTAGTTATAAAAAAATTCCCCGATTCATTAATACTTCAATATATTTCAGATATCTCCATTCTGGTAGGCCAAATTTTTATTACTGCCCTTAAGATGATTTTGGTTCCTTTAGTATTTTTTTCTATTGTTAATGGAATTTCAAACCTAGCTTCCTCAAATAAAGCAGGCACTATCTGGAGATCAACTCTTTTATATTTTGCAGGCACTATGTTTTTTGCAGTTTTTATTGCAATGTTAGCAATGAATTTTTTTAAGCCAGGCGTAGGAGTTTCTATAGATACTTGGCAACTAAATGAGGTAGCAACGTCTGAAGCTCTATCTTTTAAAGATTTTATTTATCAATTTATTTTAGGTTTATTTGAAAATCCGTTTGCATCACTATCTGAGGGGAAAATCTTACCTCTTATTATATTTTCTATCTTGATAGGCATAGCTCTTAACGAGAAAAATAAAGCATTAAATTCAGCAAGAGATTTTTTTAAAAGCTTCTATGAAATAGTTTTTAAAATTGTAAATTGGATTATGTATATTGCTCCTTTTGGGATATTTGGTTTGTTGGTAAATATGGTCGTAAGTCAAAATATAACAATCTTTTCTCAAGTTGGTATTTTTATGATGATTGTTATTGGAGTAATTTTATTTCATGGAATAATATTTTTACCAACACTATTGTTTATATTTAATAGAATAAATATTATTTCTTTATGGAAGGGAGGGAGAGTGTCGTTTATCTCGGCATTTGCGACGAGTTCGAGTAGTGCCACTCTTCCTATTACACTCAAGGCATCACAGGATAATTTCGGCACATCAAAAGATGTCTCTAATTTTGTTTTGCCCATAGGGGCTACCATGAATATGGATGGAACTGCAATGTATGAGGCAGCAGCAGCGTTATTCATTGCAAATTTAGTAGGACTAGACTTAGCATTATCCCAACAGTTTATTTTATTTTTTATTGCGATGATTGCCTCAATCGGGGCACCTGGAATCCCAAGTGCGGGAATGGTGACAATGGCCATGGTACTTCAAGTATTAGGACTTCCATTGGAAGCGTTAGGCATATTAATTCCTATGGACCGTTTGTTAGACACTTTTCGCACAACGGTTAATGTTGAAGGCGATTTAGTAGGCACCTTAATTATTGATAAATTAGTTAAGACTTAACTTTTTTTTCGTTCTAAAAAATCTAATGATAATGAGTAAGCGGAAGGTATGACCACTAAAGTGAGTAACGTAGACGACAACATACCTCCAATAACAGCAACTGATAATGGACCATTAGTTTCTGATCCTGCACCATACCCCATAGCCGCTGGTAAAAGAGCAAGTATAAGTGTAAGTGAGGTCATAAGAACAGGCCTTAGTCTAATAGGGCAGGCTTCTAGAAGTGCTTGATTAGTGCTCTTTCCCTTTGCTTTTAATTGGTTGGCCATATCTACCAGTAGAATTGAATTTTTGGCGACCAGGCCTATTAACAATACCATTCCAATCATTGAGTATATATTCAGACTATTTCCAGTAATCCATAACAACATCACACCTCCAATAATTGCCAGAGGTTGTGCGAGCATTACTATTAAAGGTAGGAAAAATGAGTTAAATAGACTTGATAAAACCATATATAAGAGAACTGTTGCTAAGGAAAAAGCGAATATAATATTACTTGTAGTTTTGGCAAATTCTTTAGCCTGACCAACAAGCTTAATAGAATATTCACTGGGAAGTATTTTTTGACTGGCATTGTTTACAACTTTTACGGCTTCACCAAGAGAAATCGTTGGGTTGGCATAAAAGTTGGCTGAGTATTGTAAATCTTGTCTACCCATTACAGCTGGACCTAGCGTCTCTGTAAAGCTCGCAATAGAATCAAGTCTTACAAGTTCACCCGTATCACTTTTTAAATTAATTTTTTTAAGGTCAGCTATTTCTTCAATAATGCCATCTTTTGCCTTCATTCGAATGTCATATCTTTGACCATCTCCAGGTTCATCATTAAACCGAGCCACATCAAGCCCATTACTAAATACGGAAATCGCATTTGCAATATTGGCTGCACTAATTCCAAAACTAGCTGCTCTCTCCCTATCAATTTGAAGGTTCATTTGAGGTAGGTTGAGTTGTAAATCTAAATCAATGCGACCTAGACCTTCGATTTGTGATAAATCGTATTGTAGCTGATCTGCCAAGGATGAAACGGTCTCAATATTTGGTCCGATGAGAGAGAATTGTAATGGCTCAGATCTTCTTCCACCTGCAATAGAGGGAGCAGATATAAAAGCCTTTACTCCAGTTAAAGAATCAAAATCATTTTTAATTTGTTTTATTATTTCTGATTGTGACAGCAAACGATTTTGTTTATCTTTAAGCATCACACTTATAAACCCTGAATTAACCTGACCCCTACTTCCTAAGCCAATAGAAGAAAATACACCTTTAATAACACCATCGTACTTATCAAGAACACTTTCAATTTCAAGTAATTTTTTATAGGTATAGTCCATATTAGATCCGAGTGGAGTTTTAAATCTAACGCTAAATCTACTTTCATCTTGTTCGGGCAAAAAAGTTTTTTCGACTTTTGAAAAAAAGAATCCACTCGATAGAACAATAAGAAAGCTCAACAAAAGAACTTTCCAACGATGATTTAGTGACCAAGTTAAAACTTGCTTATAAAATTTTTCAAGCTTCGTAAAGGTTCTGTCAAATCTTGACAAGAAGCTAATTGTTTTTTCATTTTTTGCTAAGAACTTTGAACATAGCATTGGGGTTAACGTAAGTGAAACGACTAATGAAACAAGCACTCCGCTGGTCACGACAATAGCAAAAGATTCAAAAAAACGACCTACAATGCCTTCCATAAAAATAACGGGACCAAAAATACATACTAAAGCAATAGATGAAGCCAATACGGCAAAAACTACTTCATTACTTCCATTAACAGCTGCATTAAAAATATTCTTATCAATTTTTTTATGATGTCTAAACACGTTCTCAAGAACAACGATGGAGTCGTCAACTACAATTCCAATCAGAAGAATCAACGCTAATAATGTCATGCTGTTAAAAGTAAAATTATAGAAATACATAATGGCTATGGCTCCCAAAAGGGAAATTGGTATAGCTACAGCTATAATAAATGTTGATCTTATCGAACCAAGAAATAAAAGAACAATGAGTGATGCAAGAATAGTACCTTCTATAATATGTTCTTGAAGTGACTTCACCATGGATTTAATATAAATTGAATCATCTGTTGAATACTGAATTTTTAATCCTGGAGGTAAATTTGGTGTGATTTCATTTTCAATTTTTTCACGTACTTTTTTAATGATATCTACAGTGTTGGTGTTTGCGACCTTTACAATACCTAAGCCAATACTTGTTTCACCATTGAACCTAGCTGTCTCTCTATAGTCATCAAGACCATCTTCAACCTCAGCAACATCTCTAACCTTAATTGCTCCCCCATCTCTGTATGCAATAATCATTTCTTGAATATCTTTGACATTATGAAATTCTAGGTCAAGTTTAAACATTTTTTCTGATTTAGATCTTACAAGAAATCCTCCTGGAAATTGGACGTGTTCATTATCAAATGCAGAGATAAGATCTTCAGCTGAAATTTTAAGTGCTGACATTTTTTCAGGTAAAAGATTTATTCTTACAGTCCTATCTCTTTTACCGCCTAATCTAATTTCACCTACACCGTCTACTGTTTCAATTTTTTTCTTTAAGATATTTGACGCATATAAATTGAGTTGTTGTATTGTTCGGTTTCCTGTTAAAGATAACCACATGATTGCACTTGCATTTGTTTCGACTTTTCTTACAACTGGTGGGATAACATCTTTTGGAAGTCTGCGAGCAACTTGGCTTACTTTTGATTGAATTTCATTAAAAGCAACCTCAATATTTTTATCTAAATTAAAAGTAATACTTACTACTGATACGCCTGGAGAAGACTCAGATCTAACAGACTCAATTCCTGGCGTTGTATTGACAGCATTTTCAATAATATTAGTAATACTAGAATCTATAATTTCTGGATTTGCACCCTCAAGAGAGGTTGTTACAGACAGAATGGGAAATTCAACCATAGGAAATTTATCAATCCCTATTTTTTGGAAACCTATAATACCTAACAGTACAAAGATTCCAGATATCATCCAGGCTAAAACATGTCTTCGAATTGAAATTTCAGGCAGTGTCATTTATTTATTTTTGCGTAATATTAATTTTAGCTTCATCAGTAAGATAAGCAGCACCATCGACAGCTATTAATTCACCAAGCTCTAGACCCGCAGTAATTTCAGTATTCCCATTCTGGGTAATTCCTGTTTGAACAGACTTTTCAAATGCAACATCATTTATAACCACATAAACAACTTGTCCAGCTGGCCTGAGAATTATACTTTGCTCAGGAACACTTAAATTTCTTATCTCTTTAAAAACTACTGTTCCTCTAACACTGCCTCCAGCTTGCCAATTAGGTTGATTTACAACATCAGCAATAACATCAATTGAAAGAGTGTCAGAAATTAGTTGTGGCTTTAATTCTGCAATTTTTACTATAATTTTTTCTTGTACTATCGGGCTTTTAAGTTCAATAGGTAGTCCTGGTTTAAGTTTTGTCGCTAACCTTTCTGGAAATGGAACATGAGCTCTTAATCGATCATTATTCATAATCTGAATTATTGAATCTCCTACTTTAAGAAAATCTCCAACTGATGCTATTTGTTTCTCAACTTTTCCATTAATCGGTGAATAAATTTTAGTTTTACTTAATCTATAATTAGCTATTTTAGCTCTTGCCTCTGATATTTTAATTAATTCTTCTGTTTCATTTTTTTGATTTACTATTTCATCAAGCGCATTAGGTGATATAAAATTCTGATCAACTAATTCAGCATTTCTTTGGTAGGTTTTATTTTGACCAATTAAGCGTATTTTAAGTTGGCTTAATTCAGCTTCAGCTAATTCAAGTTGATAGCGATAATCTTGATCATCAAGCTGAGCAATAAGATCTCCTTTTTTAAGGATGAAACCTGTTTTGGTATATATTTTTTTTACTGAAGATGCAATTTCTGATCTGATTGTGGGATCCATTAAGCCTTCAATAGTCCCTATGGCTGACTCTTGATCTTTAAAATTATAGATTTGAACAAGTGAAGTAGTGATATTAATCGTTCGCTGTTTCTTTTTTTCTACCACCTCATCTTGTCCGCAACTAACAAAAAGAAAGGTTAAAAAAAATAAAATAAAAACTTCTTTAAACATTAAAATTTTCCGCATTAATTAAATTCCAATCAAAAACATCACCCGGATCAGTTTTTCGACCAGGGGCTATATCACTGTGCCCAACAATATCTGTTATAGGATATTTCATGCGCAATGACTTTAAAAGATTTATTAAAACCTTATATTGAATATCTTCGTACTTTACTATGTCTGACCCCTCAAGCTCTATACCAATTGAAAAATCGTTACAATTTTTTTTATGTTTCCAAGATGACCTTCCTGCGTGCCAAGCTTTGTTAAGGCAAGAAACAAACTGTATTAGTTCACCTTTTCTCTTAATTAAAAAATGTGAGGAAACCTTAAGGTCTTTTATTTTTTTAAAATAAGTATGCTCGCTAATATCAAGATTATTTAAAAAAAAATCTTCTATATACGAATTACCAAATTTATTTGGTGGAAGGCTGATGCAATGAATAACAATTAATGAAATGCTTTGCTTAGGTGCCCTTAAATCATAATTAGGAGACTCAATTTGTTTAACATGGGGTAGATAGCCATTTTCATCAATCGTAAATAATTTATCTTGTGAAGTCATTGATTCAATTATAATCAAGTATTAAATAATTAAGTAATGTGATTTAACTTTTTAAAGATATGAGGTGATGTTATGTTTACAGACGAATTTTTAAAACTTTTTTTTGACGCAGTTTTGTTTGGAATTGTAGATAATGGGGTGATGCTTGTGGGCGCGTTTTTTGGACTTGGGCTAGAAAAATATCTACCTGAACGCTTCCAGGTTGGTTTAGGAGCAATTATTGGGGCTGGCCTTGGAAATACTGTAAGTGATTTTATGGGGGGAGCGGTTAGTTTAAATTGGGCATTAGCATTCGGAACAGCGTTAGGTTGTTTGGTTGCATTAATCCTAATACCAGTCATTCATAGTATAAAAAATAAAGCATAATAGTTAGTCAGTTAAATGAAAACTAATTATATTTTAAGGCTATACGGTTGTTTATTTTATGAAATCCTTATTCAAGCTGCGTTATGGTTTTTAGTTGCATTTATTACGATATTTATATCTACAATCAATTCGACAGACCAACCTCATATTTTTCAGTTTATTTTATGGGTAGCTTCGGGAGTTTATTTTGTTTCTTCTTGGTACTATGGAGGCCAAACTTTGGCTATGAAGGCTTGGAAAATAAAGCTTGAATTACCTATAAAGAATAAATTTATTTTTTGTGTACTGAGGTATTTTTTAGCCTGTATTGGATTAATTTTATTTTTTATTTTTTATATGAATATCTTATTTGGATCAAAGCAATATTTGCATGATTTAATTATGGGATTGAAAATTAGAGACGTTCGAATCTCATAATCATATAAATGCCCAAAGATAAAAATAAGAAAGAGGGAAGGAGGGAGCTTAAAAAAGGAGGCCAGTCATTTAATAAGCCTAAATGACGGAATAATGTATTTATAATTTGATAAGCAATTCCGATAGAAATGCCAATGAACATTTTTAAAAATTTACCTCCAGATCGTTGTTGCAAAAAACCAAATGGAAGGGCAAATAGAATCATTACTATTGGCATCAGTGGATTAATCAATTTTTCCCATAAAGCAGTTTCGTATTTAGATGATCTTTGATTATTGATTTTAAGATAATTAATAAATTTTACTAAGTTAAATATTGACATTTTGTCGGGTGAAATTATCAAAACATTCATCATTTCTGGGCGTATCAATGACTTCCAATTTCCCTTCTCAATTTTTTCTGCAATGATTCCATTTTCTTTAAAATTCTTAACTGTTATTTCAGTTAGATCCCAATTCCCATCTTCAAATTTTCCATTTTTTGCATCAATAATGGTTCTTAAATTAAACTGATCATCAAACTCATATATATGTATGTTTGATAATGTTGCATCAGGAAGTACATTTTCAATATTGACAAAATTATTACCATCCTTCATCCAGAAGCCAGATTTAAATTCCATACTGATTGAGGAGTTAGTTGCGCTTGTTTTAAGTTGTTGGGCATTTTTTTCACTATTTGGTGTAATCAAATCTCCAACTGCAAACGTAAGAACACTAAAAAAAACAGCAATAGGCATTACAGCTTTTGCAATCTGTTTAATTGAAAGGCCGCTAGACCTTAAAACAATTAATTCTGATTGATGGGATAATTGACCAAAAGTATACATTGCACCAATTAAGACGGCAGTTGGAATGAGTTTGTAGATATGTCCTGGTATTGTTAGGAGGACGTATACGATTGCTTGGGTTACCCCGTACTTCTTATCATCTAAATCTGAAATCTCTTGAATGAATTCAAAGAAAGAAAAAAGACAAATACCTCCAAACAAGAACAAAGTAATGCCTAAAAATAGCTCTATGTTTAGGTACTTAGTGACTTGATTCATTTGTAATTTTTTTGAAAAAAAGTTGGTATTAAATTTAAATTAAGTGATCTTCTGTACATAAAATAAATAGCAATACTAAGAAAAATAAAATGTGAAAGCCAAGAGCCTATCCATATACTAAGTTGACCAGTTGCAATTAAACTATTTGAAATACTTACAGCATTGTTATAAATGACAAAAATTAATATCGCAGAGAGTATATTCATTGACCTGCCAGATCTTGGATTATTAAAACTCAATGGAATTGCAATTAGTATAAGAATGAATGTAGATATTGGAAGAGAAAGTCTCCAAAGAAATTCCGCTTGAAACTTTTTATTTGAAAGATTACCTATGAGCTCAATTGTTTTTTTTGCCTCCATTTTTGAAACTCTTGCACTAGCCGCAGAGAGTGAGGGGATATCTTTTTCAATTAAAATGCCATATTCTTTATATTTAACTGTAGTGAACTCTTCAGTTTCCCTGCCACCTTCATATCTTTTTCCATCAAGTAAAACGATATAATTTTCACCCTTTTCGTTGGTATACCTTTTTCCTTTACTTGAAACCATAACTCCGAGCTTTCCATTCTGATAAGACTGAATAAAAACATTATTGACGGTATTACCAAGCTCACTAAATCCTTCCACATATAAAATTCTATTATCAGACTTTGATTCTTTAAAAATTCCTGGGCTAATTGCTAAAAACTCATCACGAGTTTTCAGCCCATTCTTCTGTCTCTTATACACATCTCCGAGCCCACGAGACCAGAGAGG
>CAJXQA010000022.1 GCA_913058475.1 uncultured Nitrosomonadales bacterium | reverse complement strand
TCCTCTCTGGTCTCGTGGGCTCGGAGATGTGTATAAGAGACAGACATAGATTTTATCCATCAAGCCCCATTTTATGAAAATATATTTTTATGTATTGACGATAAAAATTTAAAATCAGTAATACCTAAAATTTTAAGACCTATAGTGACTTACGGCACATCTAAAGAGGCACAAATTAGAGCAATAGATATTAATCATGAAGGTAGAAAAGTAAAATTTAAGGTAATTGATAAAAAATACACTAAAAAAAGATTTACAGTCTCAATAAATTATCCTGGAGATCACTTTGTTAGAAATAGTCTTGCTGCAATCGCAGTAGCACTTGAGTATCAAGTATCCATAAAGGATATAAAAAATGCATTAAGTAAATTCGATGGTGTGGGCAGAAGATATGATGTGTATAAAAATATTAATAAAAATAAAAAAAATCTAATCGTTATAGATGACTACGGGCATCACCCCACAGAAATTGAAGCAGTAATTAAGGCAACAAAAAAAGCATTTCCTAGACATGAGATAAATTTGGTTTTCCAGCCACATCGATATACGCGTACAAGAGATTGTTTTGATGAATTAATTAGAGTCCTTCAGCTACCCAATAAAACATTTTTATTTGATATTTATTCCGCGGGAGAGTCAAAAATAAACCAAATTTCATCCAAAAATATAATTAAAAAAATAAAACTTAAAAAAGTAATATACCTCAATAATTTTGCTGATGCTGAAAGGACTATTTTAAAAAAAATTAATACAAATTCAATCATCCTTATAATGGGGGCGGGAAATATTTCTGAATTCGTTAGGTCCTTTGTAAAAGATTAAGATGGAAAGAAATAAGGTATATAAGAATGTGAGTCTAACAAAATTCAATAGCTGGAAGGTGGGTGGTAAGGCAGAAAACTTTGTAATCTGTTCTGATGTTATCTTCTTGTGTCAATTAATTAAGAGTAAAAAGGTACAAAGACCGATAAAATTTATTGGGTTAGGATCAAATATTCTTGTCAGAGATAATGGAGTTAAAGGAACAACTATCGTGATGCATAAAGGCTTGAATAACTTTTTTAAGGAGGAGGAGTTATTTTATTCGGAGGCTGGGTTAAGTTGCTCTAAATTTTCAAAATTGATAGCTAAAGAGGGATATATCGAGTCAGCTTTTTTATCAGGTATTCCAGGCACAATTGGTGGGGCATTAGCAATGAATGCAGGTTGTTATGGATCTGAAATATGGAGTTATGTAAAAAAAGTAAAGATGATAAATGCTGATGGGGATCTAATTGAGAGAGATCCAAATGATTTTAAAGTAGGGTATAGAAAAATTCAAAAGAAAAACGAAGCAGAAAATTTTGTAGGGGCTTGGTTTTCTTTCCCAAAAGGAAAAAAAGTGGAAGCTGAGGAGAATATAAGGAAATTATTAGCTCATAGGAAAAGTACTCAACCATTAAGCTGGCCTTCAGCTGGATCAACCTTTAAAAACCCTGATAATAATCATGCAGCAAAACTTATTGAAGATTGCGGTTTAAAGGGCTTTATGATTGGTGATGCTAAAATTTCAGAAAAACATGCAAATTTTATTATTAACCTTGGAGCTGCAAAAGCAAAAGACATTGAAGATTTAATAAAGCATATAAAAAAAATTGTTTTAAAAGAGAAGAATATTAAATTGATACCAGAAGTTGAAATTATTGGAGATGTTTAATGAATAAAAAAGCTTTCGGTAAGGTTGCCGTTCTCCTTGGGGGTAACTCAAATGAAAGGGAAATTTCAATTAATAGCGGACAATCTGTTTTGAAGGCGCTTAAGCGAAATGGTATTGATGCAACTGGGATTGACCCAAAAACTGAAAATCTAGTGAATGTAAAATTATTTGATCGAATTTTTATTTGCCTGCATGGGAAAGATGGTGAGGATGGAAAAATACAAAAGTATTTAGATCACTTAAAAATTCCATATACAGGAAATGGTGCAGCGGCTTCCTCACTTTGTATGAACAAATATTTAGCTAAGAAACAATGGTTAAAAGATAACGTGCCAACACCTTTGTTTATGTTAGCTAATTCCTCAGATGACTACACAATTCTAAAAAAATATTTAGGTGGTGAATTTATTCTGAAACCAGCTTCATCAGGATCAAGTTTAGGGGTAAGTATAGTAAAAAACAATAATGATTTTATGAAAGCTTTTGATAGTGCGTCAGAAATAGATTCAACTATAATTGCCGAAACTTATATAAGTGGTAATGAATATGCTATTCCAATTTTAAATAATGCTCCACTTCCCATTATAGAAATTAAGCCTAAAACAAATTTTTATAATTTTGATGCAAAATATAACCGTCAGGATACAGAGTTTATTTGCCCGGCTAATTTATCTAAGGAATTTGTTGAAAAAATTAATGTAAAATCACTTGATGCTTTTTTTTCGTTAGGGTGCAACGGTTATGGCAGAGTAGATTTTATGGTCGACGATAAAAAAAATTTATTTTTTATTGAGGTTAATACCATACCTGGGTTTACTGACCATAGCTTGATGCCGATGTCTGCAAAAGCCATAGGAAAAAATTTTGATGATTTAGTACTTGATATATTGGGTGAGACCTTTGATTAATTCTCTATCAATAATAAAAAGAACGACGTATTTAGTTTTTGTCCTAATTTTTGTATGCGTTATTTTTTTAGTGAATCATATCTTTATCCACGCAAATCTTCCCATTAATGAAATCTTAATTAAAGGGCAATATCAACATATTGATAGAGAACAAATTAATTTAATTACAGAAGAATACGTTCAAGGTAATTTTTTTAATGTGAATTTATATGAGGCTAGATCAGCTTTTAAGCAGTTGCCTTGGGTAAGGGATATCGATTTAAGAAGAAAATGGCCAGATCAATTAGTGATAACTATTGAAGAACATAATCCAATTGCTAGGTGGGAGGGGATTGGGCTTGTCAATGATAAAGGAGAAATATTTATTGCCTCTACAGAAGACAATTTACCCATTTTTGTGGGACCAGAGAATTTTGTGAAAGAAATGGCGATTAAATTTAGAGAAATTAATAAAATTTTAGATAAAGAATTAATACATATCAGTATAATTAAACTTTCTGAGAGACTTTCATGGGAAATTAAAACAAATAACTTTATAAGGGTAGTTTTAGGTAAAAAAAATGTATCCTCTAGAGTTAAAAGCTTTATTGAAAACTATCAATTTGTATTAGCAGAATTAAAAAGCGAGATTGATTATGTTGATATGCGTTACAGAGATGGTTTCTCAGTTAGAAAAACAAAAAAGAAAAATAAAGATAAAACTTTGAATAGCACAATCTAATGATTAAAAATAAAGATGAAAATAACCTTATTGTTGCGCTTGATGTTGGTACATCAAAGATTGTCGTTATTGTAGCTGAATTAATGCCAGATGGCGTTCTGAAGATTATTGGGCTAGGGCAACATGTCTCAAAAGGATTAAAAAAAGGAGTCGTTGTAAATATAGAAAGCACAATGCAAGCAATTCAAAGAGCTGTTGAAGAAGCGGAATTAATGGCTGATTGTAAAATTAAGGATGTTTATACAGGTATAGCTGGCAGTCATATCAAAAGTTTAAATTCTCATGGTATGGTAAAAATTAAAGATTCAGAAGTTTCTCAGATGGATATTGATAGAGTTATTGAAACAGCTCAAGCAATAACATTACCTCCTGACCAACAAGTTTTACATATTCTTACTCAAGAATATGTTGTTGATCAACAACATGACATAATTGAGCCTATTGGAATGAGTGGAATGAAGCTCGAAGTAAAAGTGCATATTATTACTGGAGCAGTTGCAGCTGCACAAAATATTATTAAATGTATTAAGCGATGTGGCTTAGATGTGACAGAGTTAGTATTACAACCTCTGGCCTCGGCTGAAGCTGCTCTTACTATGGATGAAAAAGATCTAGGTGTATGTCTTGTTGATATAGGTGGTGGTACAACAGATATTGCTGTTATTAAAAATGGACAAATTCAACATACGGTAGTTATTCCTATAGCAGGCGACCAAGTTACTAATGACATATCAGTTGCATTTAGAACACCTAATCAATCAGCAGAGGATATTAAAATTAATCATGGCTCAGCTATAACTAAAATGGCTTCTGCTAATGAAATTATTGAAATTCCTTTGGTTGATGGTAGAGAGCCAAAAAAAATAACTACACTTTCACTATCTCAAGTTATCCAACCGAGAATGGAGGAGCTTTTTGATTTAATAAAAAATGAATTAATTAGAAGTAAAACGATGGATGCAATTTCATCTGGAATTGTTATCACTGGGGGTTCGTCAATGCTAAATGGTGCAGTTGATTTAGCAGAATCAATTTTTGGTGTTCCAGTTCGCTTAGGTTTACCAAGAGATATTGATGGCTTACTTGAGGTTATTGAAAATCCAAGATACGCGACAGGTGTTGGCCTTCTTAAAATGGGTAAAGAAGACAAAGAAAAGGATACTAATTTGCATTTGGATGGAAATACAATAACTAATATACTTAAAAAAATGAAGTTATGGTTTCAAGGAAATTTTTGATACTTTCAAAAAAAATAAGGGTAATTTATGTTTGAGATGGTAGATGACAGCGGTCAAAAAGCATTGATAAAAGTAATTGGTGTTGGAGGGTGTGGAGGCAACGCTGTAGATTTTATGATTGAAAAAAATGTTCAAGGCGTAGAATTTATATGTATTAATACCGACCTTCAAGCATTAAAGAAAAGTCAGGCTAGCACCATTATTCAAATTGGAGATAATTTAACAAAAGGTTTGGGCGCTGGGTCACGTCCAGATACTGGTAAACAAGCTGCAATAGATGATAAAGAGAAGATAGTTCAAGCTATTCAAGGAGCTGATATGCTTTTCATTACAGCAGGTATGGGAGGAGGCACAGGCACAGGTGCGACTCCAATCATTGCCCAAGCAGCAAAAGAACTAGGCATATTAACGGTAGCAGTTGTTACAAAACCTTTTGACTTTGAAGGTCGAAGAACTCAAATTGCAAAAGAAGGAATCAGCGAATTAGTAAATTATGTTGATTCGTTGATAGTGATTCCAAATGAAAAGTTGATGGGAGTTTTGGGTGAGGAAGTTACTTTTGTAGATGCATTTGGAGCTGCCAATAACGTTTTAAATAGTGCGGTAGAAGGTATTGCAGAAATTATTAATAATCCAGGCTTAATTAATGTAGATTTTTCAGACGTTAAAACAGTTATGAGTGAAATGGGGGTGGCAGTCATTGGTTCAGGGTTTTCTGAAGGACCAGACAGAGCACTATCGGCAGCAAAAGAGGCTGTTTCATGCCCATTATTGGAAGAAGTCAATTTAAATAATGCGAAAGGTATTTTAGTTAATATTTCTGCGAGTAAAGATTTTAAAATGAGAGAATATTTTGAAGTTATGGATCATATAAAAAAATACGCAGCTGAAAATGCTTCAATCATTGTTGGAAGCGTTATTGACGATTCTTTAAACAATCATTTGAGAGTCACGATGGTCGCAACCGGCTTATCGACTCCAGTAAATTCAAATGAACTGCACCCTAATGAGGAAATAGAGTCATCTGGCTTCAATAATGAAGATACAAATATTATTGAGGAAATAAATTTTTCACCTGAGGTTAGTGATGGGTTGAATGTGTTTGAAGAAAACGTAGTAGGTGTTGAAGTGCAACCAGGTATAGGAGATGAGAGTGAATATGACACACCATCATTTTTAAGATCAAGGGATAAAGAAAAGAATGATTTTTCAAAAAACGATTAGAAATGAAATAAGTGAAGAAGGAGTTGGCCTTCATTCGGGAGAAAAAGTTAAATTAACACTTAAGCCTGGGGTTGAAGGACAAGGTATTATTTTTAAAAAAACTAATCAAAAGAAAGAATCCCAAGTCAAAGTAAAGCCAACTATAGTTCTTGATACGAGGTTATGCTCAACAATTGGTAACAATGATTTCCAAATAGCAACAGTTGAACATTTAATGTCAGCACTTTGCGCATCAGGTATTGATAATATAACAATCGAAGTTTCAGGTTCTGAAATACCCATAATGGATGGTAGTGCTATTACCTTCATACATTTAATTAAATCAGCTGGAATAGTAGACCAACAAGCACCCAAAGAATTTATTCGAATTAAGAAAACTATTGAGGCAAGGCAAGAAGATAAATTTGCAATTTTTGAGCCCCACAAAGGGTTTGTAATAGATTTTACAATAGATTTCCCGCACCCAGTTTTTAAAACTGAAGATAGTCATGTAAGCATTGATTTTTTTCAAGACTCCTATGTACAAGATATCAGCAGAGCTAGAACATTTGGCTTTATGCAAGAGGTTGAAGCACTTAGATCTAATGGCTTAGCAAGAGGAGGGTCACTTGATAATGCAATTGTCGTAGATGAATATAAAATTATTAATAAAGATGGCTTAAGGTACAAAGATGAATTTGTAAGACACAAAATACTTGATGCGATGGGTGATTTGTTTATGCTAGGTAAGCCATTGTTAGGTAAATTTACAGCATTTAAATCAGGCCATGAACTAAATAATAAATTAATTAGAAAATTAGCAGAAAACCCAGATACGTGGGAGGTTGTAACGTTAGATCTAGAGAATGATGATACAGCTCATTTAGCTAAACAGTATCTTGATTCAAAATTTGAGTATGAATCAGCGGACTATATTACTTAATTATGATTTTCTTGAGACTGGCAGGCATTCTTATATTAATTGGAATTATTGTCTTGGCAATTTTTTATATTGTTACGAAAAATAAAAAGTACCTTCAATTAATTCGTTTAATTTTAAATTATGTGATTTATGCCAGCATTATTATCTTATTGATATATTTTCTATTCAGAATTATCCATACATAAGTAATGCATACAATATCAATTTTTGGTAGTTCAGGTTTTATTGGTACAGAACTGATCGGCCAATTAGCAAAAAAAAATTATAAGATTTGTGTTTTTACAAGAAACAAAACAAAAGCAAATCATTTAAAAGTATTTCCCAATGTAAAATTAGTTTTATACTCTGAGAATTCTAATTTCAATCAATTGTTAGAAGGAACTGATGTATTAATTAATTTAATTGGTATTTTGCATGAGTCAAAAAAGAATCAGTTTATAAATATTCATGAGGGTTTAATAAAAAAAATACTAAAAGGAGCTAAAAAAGCCTACGTAGCAAGATTGATTCATGTTAGCGCGCTTAAATGTGATACTCCGGGGAAAAGTAAATATTTATTTTCAAAATTTCGTGGTGAGAAAGCAGTTACCACAATATTCAGAAATAAAGCATGGACGATTTTAAGGCCCTCTATCATTTATGGATCAAATGATAAATTTTTAAACTTATTTATTAAATTAATCAAGTTCCTACCTGTAGTTTTACTGATTTCACCAAAAGCTAAGTTTCAACCAATTGACGTTGATGATTTTGTAGACATTTTGATAAAAGTAATTGATAGTAAAAAATCATACCAAAAAGCCCTAAACATAGCAGGCCCTAAAATATTCACATTCCTTGAGATTATTAAGGAAATTAAAAATAGCCTTAATAAAAAAAATATTATTATTCCATTAAACAAAAAATTAACTTTATTTTTTGTACGCATTCTTGAGTTATCACCAGTAAAGTTAGTGACAAGAGATAATTTGAAATCTATGGAAATTGACAATACTGCGAAAATAAATGATTCGTATCAATATAAATCAAGCTTAAGACAGCTATCATCCTACCTCAAAAAATATAGTGATTAACTTATGAAAATTTATTTAGTGGGAGGTGCATTAAGGGATAAATTTTTAAATATTCCAATAAAAGATAAAGACTATGTAGTTGTTGGAAGCACCCCAGAAGAAATGATAAAAAAAGGATTTAAGCCAATTGGTAAAGATTTTCCTGTTTTTATTCATCCCGATACAAAGTATGAATATGCACTTGCAAGAACTGAAAAAAAAATTGGTATCGGTTATCATGGATTTAAGTTTTATGCATCCCCAAAGGTAAACTTGGATGAGGACCTAAAGAGAAGAGATCTGACAATAAATGCTATTGCTCAGGATGAGGATGGGAATATTTATGATCCATACAATGGGCAAATTGATATTGAAAAACGAATTCTGCGGCACGTCAGTGACGCATTTATAGAAGATCCACTTAGGGTTTTAAGAGTGGCTAGGTTTGCCACGTTAGATGAAAAATTTGTAATTCATAAGGATACGCTTAGCCTACTGAAACATATGGTTTTAAATGAAGAGTTAAAATCATTAGCAATCGAAAGAGTAGTAGTAGAAATAAAAAAAGGTTTAGAAGGAAAAAAACCTAGTCAGATGTTTCGCTGTTTATGTGAATGTGGTGCATTAAATCAAATTCTCCCAGGCACTAATCCTAATATAAAAACAAATTCAGATTATGTTGAACTAGGGCTAATAATTGAAAAGAATATTGTAAATATCCCTCCTGACAATAAGTTTCTATTGATATTACTTATTCCATTTTTTTCTAAAAATTTTTCTTCAAATAAAAAAAACTTTTCAGCAAACGATGAAAAAAATTTATTAGAACACTTAAAACTTTCGAACACACAGAAAAAATTATATGAAAGTTTAAAATTAGAAAAAGAGAATATTGATAATTTCTTTAGCTTAAAGCCTAAACAGAAGCTTGATTGCTTAAATCGCCTAGATTTTTATCGAAGACCTGAAATTACCTTTGCAATTCTAAATATGTTATTAATCCTAAATACTATAAAAAACAAATCACTCAAGTCAGATTTATCTAGCAATCATGAATTAAAACAACAAGACAATTTTATAAAAAATAAATCAACGTTATTAAAAAAAATGGAACATTTGTTAAATACAATAATTGATATATCAGGTCAGACAAAGCAATCATTTGACTCAACTATGGATGGAGATCAGATTAAAATTCAAATTTACAATGAAAGGCTAATGATATTAAAAAAATTAGAGAGTCAATAAATCACTAACTTTTTCTATTTTCTTATCAATGAATGAAGGATAAATTTTTTCATCAGTAATCCAAATAGTTGAAAGTCCAAAGTTTTTTGCTGTTTTGAGGTTTTCTTTTATGTCATCAACAAAAAAACCCTCTTTTATATTATATTTTTTTAAAAAAAATGCCATGCTACCCTGATTAGGTTTAGGTATAAAATCAGAATCCTCAATGGTAAATACTTCATCGAACATTTCATAAACTTTAGAAATTTTAAGAATTCTATGTGTGTAATTCTTCGGTGCATTTGTATAGATAATTTTTCTGCCTTTAATTTTTGATATTGTTTCCTTCAAGTTAATTTCTGGAGTAACAAGGTTATTGAAATCTTGTAAATCATGAGTAGCCGCTAAAAAATCGATCGGATTAATATTGTGATGTTTTATTAGCCCTTTAAGTGTTGCACCATATGTGACCCAATAGCTTTGTCTTAATTCGCTTGCATCCTCAATACTTATATCTAAATAAGAGGAAATGTATTCATTCATTCTTGTGTTTACAAGTGGAAAAATCTTTGATTCTGCATCATGTAAGGTGTTATCAAGGTCAAAAATCCAAGTGGTAGACATCTAATGTGACTTAATTAGGGTGCCAACACCTTGGTCAGTTAAAATTTCAAGAAGTAATGCATGCTCAACTCTCCCATCAATGATATGAACACTGTTCACTTTACTTTTAGCAGCATGTACAGCAGATTGAATTTTAGGAAGCATACCACCAGAGAGGATTCCTGATTTGATAAGACTATCGATCTCAGAGGCTACAAGACCAGTAATTAATTTTTTATTTTTATCTAGGACACCTTTTGTATTAGTCATTAGTACTAATTTTTCACTGCTCATAACTTCAGCAATTTTTCCTGCAACCACATCAGCATTAATATTATAAATCTGATCATCATTACCAAAACCAATGGGAGCAATAACTGGAATTGATTTATTCGAAATAAATTCATTTATGAATTTTTTATCAATACTCTCTATTTCTCCAACGTAACCTAAATCAACGGTACCTTGTTTCAGATCATTATCGTTTACTAGTAATTTTTTAGATTTAATAAAACCAAGAGATTCTTTTTTTGAAAGGCTGGACGCATCACCTCCGTTTCTTTTAATTAACTCTACAATTTCTAAATTTATTGAGTTTAGAACATCGTAAACGACATCCATTGTCTCCTTATCTGTAACTCTCATCCCATTATGAAATTGACCTTTTTTACCAATTAGATCTAAACTTTTGTTAATCTGAGGGCCACCTCCATGCACGATAATAGGATGCATTCCAACTAATTTTAAAAGAACTACATCTTTAGCGAAAGAATGTTTCAATTTATCATCAATCATGGCATTACCACCATACTTAATCACCATAATTTTTTTGGTAAACTTTTTTATGTAAGGCAGAGCTTCACTTAGAATTTTTGCTTTTTCGTTGGGTGTCATTTGAAATTCTTAATTAGTTTATTTTGTTTAGTCATTATTTTATAGCTTTTTAGTTAAGTATTTAGAATTTCGTTCAGATTGATAAGTTTTCTTCTTAAATGTTGGCATTAATTCTTTTGATTTCTCTTTAAATCCATTTTCAGCAAACCAGTGTTCTGATTGTGTGGTAAGAATAAAAATTTCATCGTATTTAAGTTTTTTGGCTTCCAGCTCACAAAATTTTAAGAGTTTTTTACCAAAGCCCAGTCTTTGATATTTAGATTCTATGGAAAAGCTGGCTAGTTCTAATGATTCTTTGAATGAATTAAGAGAAACACATCCAACAAATTTTTTATCATGTTCAAGAACATAAAATTGATTAATCATTCCTTTTATTTGAGTTAAATCTCTTCCTATAAGAATTTTTCTCTTTTCAAGTGGAAATAAGATTCTGTAAATATCTTTTAAGTCGCCTTCTGTTGCCTTTCTAAAGTTCTCCAAAGCAAATTCTGTCAAAATAGTTCCAGAGCCTTTTTCAGTAAAAAGCTCTTCAATTAATGATCCATCAATATGTCTGTTGATTAAGTGGACTTTTTTTATTTTATTTTTGATAGCGAATACACTGCTTTTTAGAATATTGAAATCATCATAAGATAAATTCTGCGCACTTTCGGGTGAAGGTTTTTCCTCGATATGGGAGATTAGCTTGTGTGCCTTCTCTGAAGTTAGCTCAGGAATAAGCTCTCCTCTTTCGTTGAGAATACCGTTGGCATCAACATAATAAATCAGCTTATCCGCATTAATAGCAGCAGCTATGTTTGCAGCAGTTTGCTCATAAGATAAATTAAATATCTGTCCAATTGGAGAGTAGCCTATGGGAGAGACAATTACGATTTCATGATGATTTAATTTATTCTTTATTGCTTCCACATCTACCCCTCTTATCTTTCCTGTCGATTCCATATCAATCCCATCAATAATACCAACTGGCATCGCTGTAAGAAAGTTACCACTTGAAAGACGCATTCCCTCAGACACGGACTTAATAGTTGATAATGTCGCTTCAATTTTATTTCTTATCGCACCATTTACTTCGATAACATGTTTAAGAGCAGCACTGCTTGTAACACGCATATTTTTTACCAGCCTTACTGGAATTTTATTTTTTACTAATATGCTTTCAACTTGTGGCCTAGCTCCATAAACTAAAATGACCTTAATTTTAAGTGAGTGCAAAATATTAATATCCTGGGCAATTTTTTCAAATTGATCCTCATTAAAAACGTAACCACTTAGCGCAATTACAAAGATATTTTGATTGAATAGATTAATGTATTTAGCTGATAACCTAAAATTTTGTATGAAAGAACTTTGGGTTGCGGCATCTAAAGTGTCAACAGATGATTGATTGAAAAAATATTGAGGAGAAACTTTAAAGATCTCAACTAATTGATTTATAAGATTTGCTGATACCTTCAACGCTCCCGTCTCTATTCTTGATAGGTTGCTAGCGCTGATATTCAGTTTATTAGCTAACGTATTTAATGTTAAACCTCTTTCCTTACGTTTTTGCCTAATGATATTACCGGTATTATTTTGCATTTTTTGCAAATAAATTTATTTAAACTCTTATATTATACCAAAATAGTCTAACTATTATGCAAAATCACCATATTTATATTGTAAAATTGCAATTATTGCTAAAGGTGCTGTTTCTGTCCTTAAAATTCGTGGCCCTAATTGCATATTGATACAATTCTCCTGCTTAAGAAGCAATATTTCATCTTTGTTGAACCCACCTTCAGGTCCAATAAAAATATTAATATCTCCAGAATAATCCTTCGGGAGATTACTTGATTGTTGATGATTATCAGGGTGAAGCACTAAGCTAAGTGAACCTTTTAGCGATTTGATTTCCTCTGCAATCTGATCAAACAAAATAGGAGATTTGATAATAGGTATTTTTGACCTTCCTGATTGCTCACATGCTGATATAGCGACTTGTCTCCAATGTAAGAGTCTTTTTTTAGTTCTATCTAAACTAAGTTTGATAGTGCTCCTTGAGCTGAAAATAGGTTGAATGCTGCTTACACCTAATTCAGTTGCCTTTTGAATAACCATATCCATTTTTTCATTTGAGGATATTGATTGAAATAAATTAATACTTATAGGTGATTCATTATCGTTTTGCTCCTTAGATAAAATTTCAACATTTATAGTTTTTTTATTAATACCATTCACTTGGCCCTTATACTCAAACCCATCACCATTAAATAAGATGAGAGGGTCATTTACTTTAACTCTCATTACGCGAAGAGCATGGTGACTCGCGAATTCATCTAGAATAATAATCTGATTTAAATCAAGTGAATTTGAATGGTAAAATCTATACATATATTTCTATATCATACATAACGGAGAAGAGTTTTGGCTAGCCTAACAACACCAATTTGTGATTTTGGATGGAGTGCAAAGGATTTTCAATTGCTAGGGGTTGATAATAAACATTGGAATATAGAAAGTATTAAAGGAGTGAACGGGCTGATAATAATGTTCATTTGTAATCATTGTCCCTATGTAAAAGCAATTCTACCCAGGCTTGTTCGGGATATTAATGAATTAAAAAATTTTGGTATTAGTACAATTGCAATTTCCAGCAATGATGTCTTAAATTATCCAGAAGATTCATTCGAAAACATGAAGTTATTAGCTGATGAAAATCATTTTGAATTCCCTTATGCATTTGATGAAACACAAGAAATAGCAAAAGCATACGATGCTATTTGTACGCCAGATTTTTTTGGATTTAATTCAAAATTGGAGTTGCAATATCGTGGCCGATTTGATTCTACTGGCAGAGGAGAGGTTCAACCAAGTAATGAAAGAGATTTATTTGAGGCAATGAAGTTGGTCGCTATCACACAAAAAGGTCCAGAAATACAACAAGCAAGTATTGGTTGTTCAATCAAATGGAAAGAGACGCATATTTAACTCATAGATAACTTGATTGTGGCCTTAGTTTAGTTAATAATTTAGTGTTTAAAGGTATCAAAAAAATGCATTAGTTAAATAAACAATGCAATCAATTTAATTTTGGGAGGAAGTATGGCAACGAGACAGGATTTAGCTAACGCTATTCGCGCTTTATCAATGGATGCAGTTCAAAAGGCAAGCTCAGGACATCCTGGAGCGCCAATGGGTATGGCAGAAATAGGGGAGGTTTTGTGGAATCACCATCTCAGTCATAACCCTAACAACCCTGATTGGGCAAACCGTGATCGCTTTATTTTATCTAACGGTCATGGCTCAATGTTGATTTATTCACTTCTTCATTTAACAGGTTATGACCTACCTATGAAGGATATTGAAAATTTTAGACAGATCCATTCAGCTTGTGCAGGTCACCCTGAATTTGGTTATGCACCTGGGGTTGAGACTACAACAGGCCCATTAGGCCAAGGTATAAGTAATGCTGTTGGTTTTGCAATGGCTGAGAAGCTCATGGCGAATCAGTTTAATAAACCTGGACACGAAATTGTAGATCATCACACATATGCTTTCCTAGGTGATGGTTGCTTAATGGAAGGTGTATCCCATGAAACATGTGCCCTTGCAGGTACTTGGGGCCTTGGAAAACTAATTGCTTTTTGGGATGACAACGGAATTTCAATTGATGGTCATATAGAAGGTTGGTATACAGATGATACAGCCGCTCGCTTTGAGTCATATGGATGGCATGCTATTAGGGATGTGGATGGACATGACCCAGAGGCAATTGATAAAGCAATCAAAGAAGCAAAAAAAGTAACCGATAAACCAACTCTTATTTGTTGTAAAACAATTATTGGTAAAGGCTCACCAAATAAAGCCGGTACTCACGGCTGTCACGGTGCCGCTTTGGGTGATGATGAAGTTGCATTGGTCCGAAAAGAAATAGGTTGGGAACATGCCCCCTTTGTAATACCACAAGATGTATACGATGGTTGGAATCAAAAAGATAAAGGTGATACTCGTGAACAAGAATGGAACGCTAAGTTTGATGCCTACGCAAAAGAGTTCCCAGAGATGGCAGCTGAATTCAAAAGAAGAATGTCGAACGAGCTTCCAGCTGACTGGGAAAAACAATCAAATGCTCTAATTAATGATGCAAACAACGCAGCCGAAAAAGTTGCGACTAGAAAAGCATCACAAAATGTAATCACTGCGCTTGCACCTATTTTGCCAGAATTTGTAGGCGGGTCTGCTGATCTGACAGGTTCAAATTTAACAAGCTGCCCGAGTTTTGAGCATGTGAGTGGTAAAAAACCAGGTAATTATATTTCATATGGTGTCAGAGAGTTTGGTATGGCTACAATCATGAATGGTATGGCATTGCATGGTGGTTTACTGCCTTTCGGTGGAACCTTCCATATGTTCACTGACTATATGAGAAATGGCATGAGGATGTCGGCGCTTATGAAGCAACGTGTAGTTTATGTTCTAACGCATGACTCTATTGGTCAGGGTGAAGATGGACCAACACATCAACCAATCGAAACGACTTCCGGATTGAGATTTATTCCAAGGATGGAAGTTTGGCGACCATGTGATGCAACAGAAACTGCGACGGCTTGGGTTGCGGCTGTTGAAAATGTTGAAAACCCAACCAGTTTAGTATTAAGTAGACAGGGTATGGGATTCCATTCAAGAACATCTGAACAAATCGCCAATATCAAAAAAGGTGGTTATATACTTTCTGATTGTGATGGTGATGCTCAAGTCATTATTATTGCAACAGGGTCAGAGGTTGACCTTGCTATAGGTGCTCAAGAAAATTTAAAAGATGAGGGTATCCATGCAAGAGTTGTATCAATGGCTTGTACTCAAGCTTATGATAGACAAGATCAAGCATATAAAGATAGTGTGTTGACACCAGGTGTAAAAAGAATTTCAGTTGAAGCGGGTGTGACAGACTATTGGAGAAAGTATGTAGGTCTTGATGGTGCCTGTGTTGGTATAGATACCTATGGCGAATCAGCGCCAGGTAAGGTTGTATTTGAACACTTTGGTTTCACTGTGGATAATGTTGTTAAAACAGCAAAATCAGTTCTGTAATTCAAATTAATATTTATAAGGGTAGCTTTGCGGCTACCCTTATTTATTTTTAGATTAGGGGAATGATGTGTCAGTAAATGTAGCTATATCTGGATTTGGAAGGATCGGCAGACTCGTTTTAAGAGCCATTTTTGAACACAACAGAAAAGATATTAATGTAGTTGCGGTTAATTGTAGCCGGGGTGACATTCAAAGTCATGCCCATCTACTCAAGTACGATACGGCTCACGGTAAGTTTGATGCAGAAATTCAGATCGAAGATGATTTCTTTATTGTCAATGGGCAGAAAATTAAATACCTGAACACCAGAGACCCGAAAATGCTTCCATGGAAAGAATTGGATGTAGATGTTGTATTAGAGTGCACGGGGGCTTTTAGAGGTAAAAAATCAAGTGAGTTTCATATAGAGCAGGGAGCGAAAAAAGTTTTAATTTCTGCGCCTGGAGAATCCGATATAGACGCCACAGTCGTTTATGGCGTGAATCATGAAATACTTAAATCTAGTGATGTCTTTGTATCCAACGCATCTTGTACAACAAATGGATTAGCGCCGCTAGTTAAAGTTATTCAAGATGCACTTGGTATTAAATCAGGGCTTATGAACACGATTCATTCATATACCAATGATCAATCGTTATTAGATAATATGCATAAAGATATAAGACGTGCCAGAGCTGCATCAGGCTCCATGATACCTACAAAAACAGGAGCAGCCTCAGCGGTCGGCTTAGTCATTCCAGAAGTAAAAGGCAAGTTAGATGGAATTGCAGTACGTGTGCCTACCAATAATGTATCGTTAGTTGACCTCACCATAGTCACAGAAAAGCAAACCTCAAAAGATGCTGTGAATAACATAATGAGAAAAGCATCTGAAGATAATTTAAAAGGGATTTTGGTTTATAACGAGGAACTGCTAGTGTCGGTAGATTTCAATCATACTTCTGCATCCTGTTATTTTGATTCAACGCTAACTAAAGTAAGCCCTGATGGAAACCTAGTAAAAGTTTTTGGTTGGTATGACAATGAATGGGGATTTAGCTGTCGGATGTTAGATACTGCTGTCGCAATGATGAATGCCAAATAATTTTTCTAAAATGAATCAACTTCAAGATTTTGATTTAAAAAATAAAAAAGTTTTTATTCGTGCTGATCTGAATGTACCAATCAAGTCAGGAAAAATAACATCTTCCCAAAGAATTGAAGCTTCATTAGCGACTATTAAATATTGTCTCAATGAAGGCGCAAATGTTATGGTGACCTCCCATATTGGGCGACCTACAGAAGGTGAATATAATCCAGAATTTTCTCTACTACCTGTTGTTGAGTTTTTAGAAAATCTTTTAAATAAAAAAATTAATTTAGTTAAGGATTGGACGACTCAATCGTTTAATGTGAAAGCGGGAGAGGTCGTTGTATTAGAGAATTGTCGTTTTAATGTAGGCGAATCTGATAATGATGAAAACTTGGCAAAAAAATATGCAGCACTTGCAGACATCTTCGTGATGGATGCCTTTGGGACTGCTCATAGAAAGCAGGCGTCTACATATGGGATTGCTCAATTTTGTCCTAAAGTTTGTGCGGGAAGACTTTTTTATAGTGAGTTGGAAGCACTTGAAAAAGTAGTGAAAAATCCAAAAACACCAATGGTCGCAATAGTTGGGGGTAGTAAAGTTTCTACAAAGCTCTCAATTTTAGATCAGTTGGCAGATAAGGTTGATCAATTAATTTTGGGTGGAGGGATTGCCAATACCTTCCTTAAGGCCCAAGGATTTAATATAGGAAATTCACTTCATGAAAATGCTTTTATTGATTCTGCTAAAAAGATTATTCAAAAGCTTGAATCACGAGGGGCGTCATTACCTTTAGTAACAGATGTCATTTGCGGTAAAGAATTTAATGAAAGTGAAACAGCAGTTAAAAAAAATATTAACGATTTAGAGCCAACGGACATGATTTTTGATTTAGGCCCTGAAACTATGAAGGGCATTACACAAAATTTAAAACAGTCGAAAACTATTCTATGGAACGGGCCGGTAGGTGTTTTCGAATTTGACCAGTTTTCTAAAGGAACTGAAACCCTTGCGCATGCAATTGCAAATTCGATCGCATTCTCTCTTGCTGGGGGTGGCGACACAATTGCCGCTTTAGAAAAATTTGGAATGATAAATAATATATCTTATATCTCAACAGCAGGAGGGGCATTTTTAGAATTTGTTGAAGGAAAAAAATTACCCGCCATTGATATTTTAGAGAGACGAGCAACAATTGAACACTAGATCTCAATTAGATGTTCAATCCTTACCATTGTTACACCAAGGTAAGGTCAGGGATATTTATGATATCAACCCAGAGAAAATGTTGATTGTCACCACTGATAGGATATCTGCATTTGATGTCATTATGGATGAAACGATTCCATACAAAGGACAAGTACTAAATCAAATGGCAAAGTTTTGGTTTGAAAAGATTGAGGACATTGTGCCCAATCATTTGACTCATGAAAAGATTAGTCATTTTGTTACAGAAGATGAGGCATTAAGGATAGAGAATCGAGCGGTGGTGGTTAAAAAATTAACCCCTATCCCAATTGAGGCGATAGTTCGTGGATATTTAGTCGGCAGTGGCTGGAAAGAGTATCAAAAGGATCAATCTATCTGCGATATCGAATTACCATCTGGACTTAAACTTGCCAGCCAACTTCCAGAAACAATTTTTACTCCATCGAATAAAGCTGCGGTGGGTACCCATGATGAAAATATTTCAATACCAACGTGTGTTAAATTAATCGGACAAGATTTAACAGATCAAATTTCAAAAATCAGCCTTGAGATCTATAAGGTTGCCTATGAAATTGCACTTGAAAAAGGGATCATAATTGCTGATACAAAATTTGAATTTGGGACAGACAGTAACGGTAAATTATTTATCATGGATGAGGTACTGACTCCTGATTCATCAAGATTTTGGTCAAAGGATAGCTACCAGGTGGGCACATCCCCCCATAGCTTCGATAAACAATTCATTCGAGATTGGTTAGAAAATCAGGATTGGAATAAGACACCGCCCCCACCAAAACTTCCTGATAATATTATTCAAAAAACAAGCCAAAAATATTTAGATATATTTGAAAAATTAACGGGTGAAATAATTTCATAAATAAAGGAGTAGTTATGTATCAATTGAGAGTAAGTATTTTTTGGGTAATGATTTTAATTTTGTTAAAGGTCTCTTTTTCAAGTGTTTATGCAGAGACAAAGCCCGATTTTAAAAAATATGCTGCCGGACCTGAGAGAAAAAAAGTTTTTATCAATTATGTCAGGCCCTTAATTGATAAGGCAAATATGGGTATAAAAGAGGATAGAGAATTTGTTTTAAAACTTCTTAATAATATTAAGAAGAGTAAAAAGCGCAGTGAAATAGAAATGAAAAAATTATCTTCGTTAGTCCAATATTATAAGGTAAAGGCAGGGCAATCAGTTAATCAACAATTGTTTGATTTAATAGAGAAGGTCAATAATTTTCCTGACAGTTTGATTTTAGCGCAAGCCAGTTTAGAGTCAGCTTGGGGGACATCAAGGTTTGCAGTTAAAGGAAATAATTTTTTTGGGCAACATTGTTTTTCAAAGGGTTGTGGAATTAGTGCCCGCGGAGATAAAAAAGTAGAGGTAGCTAAATTTGCTTCTGTGTTTAAAAGTATTCAATCCTATTACCGTAACTTAAATTCTGGTGAAGCATATAAGAAATTAAGAAAGCTTCGTTCTGAAGAATTGTCGAAGCTTAAGAAAATGGATTCCCTTAAATTAACTGAAGGTTTATCTGATTACTCTACACTGGGTAATGGAGATTACGCAAAAAGACTTAATCAAGTAATTACGTTTAATAAGCTTCAACAATATGATAATTAAACTATGCTAAAAAAACTTGCAAAACTAAATGCATTACAGCTCATCCTTTTAGCTTTTCTTATTACAGGACTTATTAATATCTCAATTGCTTACTTTGAAATTTCTGGTCTTTCAAATATAAGGTCGGAACAGACAGATATTTTTTTCCCATCATCAAAAGTCATCGGTACAGTTTGGATGTTATTAATTGCGGGTTTATCTTATAGTTTTTCTGTCGTGGCTAAAAAAAATGAATCGATTGCGAAACATTTCATCTTTTTATTCCTCATCTGTGTCACTTACCCTTTTTATACAATGGGTTTTTCATCACTCATCAGTATGATCTTAGGAAACTTGGTTACAATTTTTTACGGGAGTTTTGTTGGGGGGCTTCTGTATGCCTCATTTAAAACGCAATCATTTGTTGTGAGCTTGATACCGATTTGGGTTGTCTTTGTTACCTTATTAATGTTTCGAATTTACTCTTAAAAACTCCCCATCACACCGACAGAACCTGATACGGAATGAATCTCATCTGAACTATCCATGAAGTTACCGGCGACATAAGCTTTAATACCCTCGGTGAGTTGGTAATCAACACCCATACCGACATTGAAGTAAGTATTATCTTCATCTCCCTTGAATGACGTGGAGATACCATCGATTTGATAGTCTTGTTTCTCACCGGATACCATCTGACGATGAGCTACGCCAAACCGTGTGTTGGCGGTAAATGGGCTGTCTTTCTCATGATAGGTCATGCCGTATTGC
>CAJXQA010000021.1 GCA_913058475.1 uncultured Nitrosomonadales bacterium | reverse complement strand
CACCTCTCTATTCGTCGGCAGCGTCAGATGTGTATAAGAGACAGTCCTTGATCAACTTAGCGAAAAATTATAGACAACCCATCTAAAAGCATTAGAATGTAGACTAAAATTTAAACTTATCTAAATGAAAACAGTACATTTCAAGCTCATCAAAAAAATATTGTTGGGATTATTTGCTTTAGTCATCAGTCTATTCGTTATTGGTTATCTCGCGTTTTATTTTCTTGTTCAAACAAATCTAGACCATTATAAAAATGAACTCATTGAACAAATTTCAAAAGCAACTAACAAGAAGGTAACCATTGAAAGCTTTGATGCTAACTGGAATGTCACTAACCCACAATTTATTATTGAAAATTTCTCAATTTATGCCAACACATCTGAAAAAAGCTTCACATTTAAAAAATTCGAGGTGGATGTGTCATGGATGTCTTTATTAAAATTTGAATTGGTTTTAGATCAGGTTACACTTTATGACCTAGCTCTAGAGATTCAAAAGAACAATGAAACGGATTATTTAATTGGTGGGTTGAAAGTTTCATACGATGCTGATTCAAATGATGAAGTTGATGGAAAATTAGTAAATTGGATTTTGAATCAAGATGAAGTACAAATGATTAATGCCAAAATTATTTGGATTGATAAAACGCGAGGAAACAGCCCTCCGCTCATTTTAAGTGATATAAACCTCTCCTACAGTACCTCAGATATTTTAAGTTATCTTGATCGTCACTTATTTTATCTTGACTTCTTCTCATCTGCAGGGACAAAAGAAAAAATTTCATTAAGCGGTCATTTTGATGCAGATTCTATTGATGAGCTCATGGAATCTGATGGTGCACTCTCATTTAAATTTGATGATTTGAACTTATATGCCTTTTCGCCTTGGATTAATTACCCGTTGACGATTAAAGATGGAACTGGATCATTATCTATCAACATTGAATTTGAAAATGGAAAATTAAAAGAAGGGGGAAGCTCGTTTTCTATACAAAATCTCAATGCCAATACGATTGATAATACCAAACAAGGATTAGTTTTTAATGATATTAGTGGTGAAATAAACTATGAATTAATTAATGATGATATCAATATAATTTTAGATAATCTATTTTTAACCACTAACAGCAAACTTCAATTTGAAGATTCAGCTGCATCAATTAAATATAATTTAAAAGCCAATCAAATTAATAAAGTCAAATTGGTTGTCGATAGATTCGACTTAGGATCAGTCAAGGAGATATCAAATCAATTTTTACCAGAAGAACATAGAACAAATGTAATAATCAATGAGCTCTCAGCAAAAGGAGAGATAGATGATTTAAAATTAAATTGGCATAGAACAAAAGATGGAGAAAAGCCAAGCTTAAAACTTAAAGCAAAATTGCTTGAAATTGAAATTAATGAGTTTGAAAGTTTCCCTGGGCTTAAAAATGTTACAGGTGAAGTCAAGATAGAAAATGAAAAAGGCAATATTAGATCTGTCTCTAGAAATCTAATAATCACTAAACAAGATGTCTTTAGAGCACCGCTTCAATTAAATCAATTTTCCGGCTCAGTAAATTGGGACAATGAAAAATATTCATTTAATGAGGTAACCGTTAAAGACAATTATATGGAGGCCATATTAAATGGCACTGTTAAATATGAAAATTTAGACAATCTTTATGTGGATATAAATATTGATAGCCCTTTACTGAGCATTCCTGATTTCAAAGTTTACTACCCTAAACAAATTGGTAAAGATGGTTTGGGATGGCTTGATACTTCACTTCTAGAAGGGGTTGCAGAAAATACGAATATACAAATGAAAGGCAAGGTGAGTGATTTCCCATTTATTGATGAAAATAATGAGCCCGACTTAAATAAAGGCTATTTCAAAGTTCGTTCGTCAGTGAAAGATAGCTTCATTGAGTATGGCGATAATTGGCCAGAAATGGAAAAATTTGATGCAGAAATAAGTGTGAATGGAGGTGATGTATTCATTACCAGTCAAAAAGGTGAATTAGATAAAAGTCAGATTAAGGTTTTTGATGGTTCAATTACGCCTTTCACGGCTAGTGAAGTTGTTTTAAATATCGATGCAACCTATGATAGCTCAGCCGAAAATATTATCTTTGCTATCAACAATAGCCCTATAAAAGAAGCAATGAAAGGTATATCCGATGATATGCAAGGTAAAGGAGATGGCGAACTTAAACTTGTTCTAAATGTAGGTTTTGATGATCTTGATAATATTCCATTTAAAGGAACTTATGAGTTCCTTGGGAGTACTCTTAAAAACCCACAACTTGAAATACCACCTATATCTAACTTGAGAGGAAAAGTAGAGTTTGATAGTAATGATGTAAAAATTTCTAATTTAGATGGTGAGCTTTTTGGAGAACTATTAAATTTAAAAATGAAAAATGTTGATGGAGCCACTGTTATAGACCTTAAAGGAGTGATTGGTGAGGATATGATCCAAGAGCTCCTTGGAGAAAATTGGTTAAAAAATATCAACGGGCAAGCTGATTGGGAAGGATTAATTACTTTACGTGAAAATGAAAGTCAATTTAAAATTACCAGTGACCTTCTCGGTATCCAGATTAAAAATTTATCTTTTCTTGATAAAGCAAAAAATAAATCTGAAGATACTGCGTTAAAACTGTCTATTTATAAAGAGTCTACCGGTAAAGACTCAGATGTTATTAATATTTCATTAGGTGACCATGTAAAAGGCATAATTAACAGTGCCAATAATAAAAATGGCGACCCATCCCTTACTAATGGACTTATTGAGGTCAATTCAGACAAAAACATACAAATTCCTGAATCGGGTATTCTTTTTATAGCAAATCTTAATGAGGTTGATCTCGAAGAATTAGTGGCCTTAATTCCAGAGGATGATTCAGAGATATCTGATAAAGAAAGCTCGAAATCAAAATCTATAGATATTGAAGCAATATTGAATATTAAAGATCTTGATGCCTATGGCTACGTTTTCAATAACTTTAAATTAAAGTTAAGACCTGAGGGCTCTGGATTTATCGTTCAGTTAGATGGGAAAGGTGCCATGGGAAATATACTATGGGCCCCTGAAAAAAACTTAATTAAAGCTAGATTTGAAGAATTACATCTTGTTGGCTCTGATGATTCAATTGAAGAATGGGAAGGGGCATATGATTCTGAGGACCCTGTCATAAAAAACCCTCCCAGAATTGACGTTAAAATTCAAGAATTTTTACTTCAATCAAAATATTTCGATAATAACCTAAACGGAAACTTAACTTTCCAAGCGAGTAAAAACAATGACAAATGGTTTATCGATCTATTTAAATTCCTCAATCCTGACTATGCCTTAAAAGTCACAGGAATATGGCATGATGAAGCACCTAAACCAGACACGGAAATAGATTTTGATTGGAAAATAACAGATTTAGATAAAACACTTGAAGAGTTTAATCTTGATAAGCTGATGAAGGGTGGCACGGGGCATTTAAATGGAAAGCTTTCGTGGCCAAAAAGTCCTTGGAAATTTGATAAAGAACAAGCCTCAGGCTCTGTTTCAATTAATATTGATAAAGGCGTAATACTTGAAGCACAACCAGGGGCGATGGGAAGATTGTTTGGCTTACTATCACTTCAATCGCTACCCAGTAGACTTACCTTAGATTTTAGTGACCTATTCGAGGATGGATTTGTTTTTGATAGCATCGATGGTTTAGCAACTCTTGAGGGTGGCATCCTACATTCGGATAATTTTGATATAAAAGGTCCTGCAGCGAACATCTCCATTCAAGGAGATGTTAATATTACAGAGGAAACACAAGACTTAGTTGTGACCATTACCCCTAACGTGACAGATGCCCTGTCTATTGCAGCGCTGGCGGGTGGTCCAATTGCAGGAGCTGCTGCTTTTGTAATACAAAAGCTCCTGAATGACCCAATGAATGAAGTATTAACTGATGAATATAGGTTAACCGGTTCATGGGCAGACCCAAAAGAAACACCTATTGACAGAGACACTTTGAAAAATGTCGGTAAGGGAATTACTGATCATATAGATGAACAAATCATCAATCCAACACAAGAGCTATTTAAATAAGATTATTAAAAATATGCAAGATTTTAAGCTTTCAAATAAATACATTATTAATAAAAGTGATCTTAATCATCAAAACCTTCTCAGATACCTTGATGAAATTAAAAATAATTCAGTTGATTACGCAGATATTTATTTCCAATACAGTAAAAATGAATTCTGGTCACTAGAAGATGGAGTGGTTAAAAATGGAAGTTATTCAATAGATCAGGGGGTAGGTGTAAGATCAATTTCAGGTGAAAAAACAGCCTTCACGTACTCTGATGATATTTCAAATGCTGCGTTAAAATCTGCTGTTTGTGCAATAAAATCAATGGGAACGCATGGTAAAGGAGCAATTTATCAGCTACCTAAAAACAATACTCCATCACAGAAATATATCAATGAGGACCCCACTCAAAGTATTCCAAATACTGAAAAAATAGAAATTTTAGAAAAAATTGATAAACTTGCCAAAAACCTAAGTCCGCTAGTGTCAAAAGTATCAGCCTCACTTGCTTGTAGCTTCGATGTTATTTTAATTCAAAATCATTTTGGTCGGCTAGTTGAAGATGTCAGGCCCTTGGTTCGTTTGTCAGTTTCAGTTATTGTTGAATCAAAAGGAAAAAGAGAACAAGGCTCTTCGGGTGGTGGTGGGAGATATAACCTTAATTATTTTGATGATGAAATATTATCAAAATATACTAAGGAGGCAGTGGATAATGCACTGATAAATTTGGAGGCTGAAGCCTCTCCTGCAGGCTCAATGACAGTTGTGTTAGGTTCAGGATGGCCTGGAATATTACTCCATGAAGCAATTGGGCATGGATTAGAGGGTGACTTTAACCGAAAAGGTACGTCCGCCTTTAGTGACAAAATGGGTCAGCAAGTTGCTTCTAAAGGAATACATATTGTTGATGATGGGACTATCGATGGTCGACGAGGGTCATTAAATGTTGATGACGAGGGAAATGTAACGAAAAATACCACGCTGATTGAAGATGGAAAGTTAGTTGGGTATATCCAAGACGCTCAGAACGCAAATTTAATGAATATGGATGTGACAGGCAATGGAAGAAGAGAGTCATACGCCCACCTGCCTATGCCGAGAATGACAAATACATATATGCTAAACGGAAATCATACAAAAGAAGAGATTATAAAGTCGGTAAAAAATGGTTTGTATGCCAATAATTTCGGTGGTGGGCAAGTTGATATCACAAGCGGTAAATTTGTTTTTTCAGCATCCGAGGCCTATTTAATCAAAGACGGTCGTATTAGCCACCCTGTTAAGGGGGCTACGATTATTGGTAATGGCCCAGACATTCTTAAACAAGTCAGTATGGTAGGCAACGACCTTAGTCTTGATTCGGGCGTTGGGACCTGCGGTAAAGATGGCCAAAGTGTCCCAGTCGGTGTTGGGCAGCCTACTTTAAAGATTGATAATATTGTAGTTGGTGGAACAAATTAAGTACTTTATTTAACACGATTTTTATATTCAAGTGTTCTTGTATCAATCTCAATCTTGTCTCCATTTTCACAAAAGATAGGGACCATAAGCTCAAAACCCGTGCTCAGCTTAGCTGGCTTCATAACCTTACCTGAAGTAGTGTCTCCCTTCACAGCTGGCTCTGTATAAGTTATTTCTCTGACCACCGAATTTGGCAGTTCCACTGATATTGGCCTTTCCTCATAAAAAACAATTTCACAAGCCATCCCATCCTCTAAAAATTTTAAGGTGCCATCCATTCCATCCTTATCAATTTCATACTGATTAAAATCTGAATCCATAAATATATAATTTGGGTCAGAGAAATAGGAGTAAGTTACTTCTTTTTTTTCTAAGACAACCAAATCAAATTTATCCGTTGCTTGATAAATTTTTTCAGCCGCATTATCAGTTAGCAAATTCTTCATTTTCATTTTGACAATAGCTGCATTCTGCCTTCGACCTGATTTTGAAATATTGTATTCTGACTTAAGAACTACCATAGGGTCTCCATCAATAACAATTACATTACCTACTCTCACCTCTTGCGCCGTTTTCATTAGAACCCCTAAAAATTAATTTTTTTGATTATACCTTTTTAATAATCAATATTAATAATTGTATAGTTAGTGTGAATCCCGTTAATGTCAATACTTACCATCTCTTTTTTCTCTCGACCCAACAATGACTTACCCAAAGGAGAGACCCAACTTATATAATGTTTTTCATGGGTTGTTTCATGCTGACCGACAATCCTTAAATTTAAAGATTTTTCCTTTTGATCTTGGATCAAATTAATGTAGGCACCAAAAAAAACCTTTTCTGTATTTATTTTTTCATTTGGCTGAACAATATCCGCATCTTCAATAATATTAGTCAGAAACTTAATCCTAGAATCTATTTGTCTTAACTTTTTTTTCCCATAAATATAGTCTCCATTTTCACTTCGATCACCATTTCCAGCTGCCCAGGACACAATCTCAACAATATTTGGCCTCTCATGTTTGATTAAATTAGAAAGCTCCGCCTGGAGCCTCTTAAAACCTTCTAAAGTAATATAATTATTTCCTTTTGGCATTTTTTCTAAAATTTTTTCTTTAATTCTGAGTTAAAATTAAACACGATGATAAACAAATCTTACACCATCATAGTCTGTGAAAATGAAATTCAATCCAATGATATTCGGCATATCTTTAAAAAACAATCAAATATTAATGTATTAAAAATTCCAAAGATTATAACGTTGGATAATTGGATCAGCAGTGAATATCAAGACTATTTAATCGTTGAAAAAATTGATGAATTACTTGTATTAAATGGAGTTGAGGAAAAAATTATTTGGGAGAAGATCATAGGTAATGATCTAAAACAAAGGCAAGAAAAAAAGATTACAGATGTCACAAATATTGCGCAGCAGACAATAAATGCAAATAGAATCATATCAACTTACCAAATAGATACCAGTGAGTTAAAAGATTATATAGCCTATAAAGAACCTAAATACTTTCTGGAATGGAGGAGCGAGTTTAAAAGGGAATGCACAAAGAAAAAACTTGTTACAAAATATGATTTTATCAATAAATTTAAACAGCTTCAAAAAGAAAAGACAATAATTAAAAATGAAAAAATATTATTCATAAGCCTTGATACATTTAAAGATAGCCATCAAAAGCTCTTTGATGAGCTAGGTAAGAATAATCAAGTTATCAACTATCTAGATGATAAAAAAAATAAATGCAAACCGATTCAAAATGCATATCAAAACTATGATCATGAAATATCAGCAGTTATAGAGTGGATTAAAGAAAAAAAAATAAAGAAACAAGATAAATTACTGATAATGTCCCCCGCACTTGAAAAGGTGCAGGTGAAACTTCAAAATGAGATAGACAGAAATATTCAGCCGTCAATTTTTGAAGATATGCAATCCAGAAGTATTGTAAATAGCAGTCTTAAAAGACCGTTATCTGCAGAACCGATAATAAGGGCTGGCTTAATTTTAATTAAAATAAATATAAACAAACGCATACCAATAAAAGAATTAAGTGAATTAATTTTATTTGTTAACTGGATATCAGAAGATTTATTTACTGAGAGACAATATTTTGCAAGCATTTTAAAGGAAAGTAAGAAAAAATTTATTTCGTTGCCAGAGCTACAGAACTTATTAAAAATATCCTTTGCAGATAGTCTGAATAAAAGTATAGAAAAGTTGATTACTACCTTCAATATCATGCAAGACAATCGAGATAAATGGCCTAAATACAACAAACCCACCGCTTGGGGTGAGCTTATTTATGGCTACCTAGAGAAATTAAATTTTGGAAAAATAAGTAATTTAATTTACTTTGAAAACAATAATTTAAATGATTTTTTTAAGGTATTTAATCAATTAAATTACAGTCATGTTCTCCCTAAAAGCCTCACCCTTACGGAGTACTCTGGATACCTAGAATACTACTTAGAAAATTTTGTACCCAACCAATCCAATGAGGAAGCATACATCGACATTTATGGTTTTTACGAAAATCCTGCAAAAGAATATGATGCTATCTGGTTAATGAATATGAATGATAATTTTTGGCCAAATAATGAGGAATACAATCCTTTTTTATCAAAAAGAATTCAGGACAAACATAATTTATTTAATCATACCTATCAAAAAAATTTATATTTACAAAAGATAACAAGACTTACAAAGCTATCGCCCTCACTGTCAGTATCTTTTTCACTTAAAGATAACGACACAATTCTATCCGCCTCACCCTGGATTCAAAACGATATTAATACCCATACGTTATTAGAAAAAGAATCCTTTTCACTAGTAAATAAAAATCAGCACTTCCTTAATGATCATAAAGCCTCTCCTATTATAGTTAAGGATGAGTTGCTTATTAAAAGTGGGCGTAAGACTATTGAAAACTATAACAAATGTCCTGCTTGGGGTTTTTATGCAAATAGATTGGGGTGCACTAAATATGAAACGGATGAGCAAGATGAGATCTCTAAAGGGTCTGAGGGCTCCCTAACCCATAGAGCTTTAGAGCTTTTTTGGAGGGATTGTAAATCCTCAGATTTGCTATTATCAATGAGTGAGTTTGAGTTTTTAGACCTCATTAAAAACTCTGTCAATCAAGCCCTGAAGGAATTTTCATCTGAACATAATGAGATGGATAGTCGACTTTTGTTGATGCAAAATGAATATTTACAAGGCTTACTCCATCACTGGTTATCAGAGGAAAAATTAAGACCTCAATTTACTATTGATGTGCTTGAAAAATCCTATGAAATTATAATCAATAATATTAGATTTAAGATTCGTATTGATCGAGTTGATAGAATTAATAGGGATAAAAAGCTGCTCATCGATTACAAAACAGGGAAAAATGTTATGTCTAGAAGGGCATTATTTTCAGATGATTTAACGGATCTTCAGCTTCCGATTTATGTATGCTTTGCTCCAATTAAAGGCCTTACTGGGGCCGCTATTGGTCACATTAATAGAGATAAAATAAATCTTTACGGAATATTATCTCCAGAGACAGACCTTATTACCAAGCAACTAAATTCAAATATTGATAATGCCATTATTAGTGATTGGAGTGCTTTAAAAAGTATATGGCATAACAGAATAGAAAAAATTACTGAGCAATACTTATCAGGAGATGCAGCCGTTACCTTTAATGAAAAAATAGATTTTACTTATTGTGATGTATTACCTTTACTCAGATTGGCTGAAAAGAAATATCAATTTGAGGTATATGGCTGACTTAATAAAAATACCATCTGACCATCACGCCCGAGAAGAAGCTTTAGGGATGGGTTCTTTTATTGTGCAGGCACCTGCCGGTTCTGGGAAGACATCATTATTGGTTAAAAGGTTTCTAACCCTGCTTCTTGAGGTTAAGTCACCAAAGGAAGTACTAGCTCTTACTTTTACTAATAAAGCTGCTGCTGAGATGGCTCAGAGGTTAAAGGAAGCGTTAGATGGCAAAAGTAAAGATAAAGGTATACAAGAGGTCGTAAAAAAATTATCAAAGTACGCCATTAAGAGCAAATGGGGCGAGGGTTATATTGACTCACTCATGGTTATGACCATCGATAAACTTGCTCTCCGATTAATCAAACAAACTCCAATTCTGAGTAATTCAGGGGTAAATTTTTTAACTGATGAAGATCCTGAGGATTTATACAGGGAAAGCATAAAAGAAACTATCACCTCAAACGCAGACAACCATCTATTGTTTAAGTACTTTAATTATGATTATCACAAACTAACTGAGCAATTATTGAAATTAATAAGTAAAAGAGATCAGTGGCTACCGATAGTAAGTACTTTATTAAGCTCGAAAGATAACAATATAAAAGAAACTTATGAAAAATATTATTCCGATGAGTTGAGCCTATGGATAGATCAGAAGATTAAACCTAATTTTGCAGATGAAGATTTGAAAGAACTAGAAGCTATAGTAAATTATTCAGCAGATAACAAAAATATTGGTCACGAAGACAAAATTAGATCTTCAATTAACCATGAATTCTGGTTTTACTTTCGCGATCTTATATTAACTAAAAATGGTAAGCAAATACGTAAAAAATTTGACGCTTCAAGCGGGTTCCCTGCAACAAATGAAGGTAAAAAAATAAAAGCAAGGCTATTAAAAATAATAGAATTAAAAATGTTTAAATTCAATATTTTAATAGATTTCTTTGATGTTGTTTATGATAAAAATATTGTAGATATTTACCCAATAATTACTCCATTTTGCTTAATGCTTATTGATATGGTCACTAGGTTAAATGAAAAATTTAGAGCCCAAAAAGTTGTCGACTTTACACAGATTATAGGTAATGCAGTTGAGGCTCTAAGAGACACAAATCTACCTTTGATACTTGATCAAAATATTTCGCATATACTGATTGATGAATTTCAAGATACCAATGAATCTCAACTTAATTTTCTTGAGTTACTTACTGAAAATTTTGCTGGCAACCCACAAAAATCTTTTTTTGCTGTCGGTGATCCCATGCAATCGATTTATCGATTTAGAAAAGCTGAAGTTGAAATCTTTACTCGTGTTCAAAAAAGGGGGATTAGTGATTTAAAACTTAAATCACTTTTTCTTAAGGTAAATTTTCGATCGAGTAAGGGTATTATAGATTGGTTAAATAATAGCTATTCAAAAGTATTTCCTATACTTAATTTGCCAGATGAAGGCTCAATACCCTATTCTAGTTGCGAATCAAATAACACGATAAAAGAAGGTGGTATAAAATTAATTCCCCTTACCTCTAATGCTAAAAATAAAACAGAATTGTATGAGGCTGAGGCCTTATATATTTTGAATATAATCAAAGATATTAGAAGGTCTAGCCCTGATGCAAGCATTGCTGTTCTGACAAGATCGAGGGCGCATCTAAACGAACTTATCGGCCTTATAAACAAGCAAGATGACTCACTACCCATTGATGCAATCGAGATGTCAAAAATTCAGTCCAATCAGACATTTCAAGATATTTTATCCTTGACCAAAGCGTTGTTCGACTTTAGTGACAGGGCTCATTGGGTAGCAGCTCTAAAATGTCCTTGGTGTGGCTTGTCTGTAAATGATTTAGTATTGTTATTTGAAAAAGATCATAAATCATCAATTTGGGAACTCATAAACGATAAAAATTTAACAAAACAACTTAATAGTAATAGTGCTAAAAGATTAAGTGCTTTTATTAAGGTTATTAAGTGCAATATCCAATACCGCGGTAGGGTATCTCACAGATACTTTATTGAGAGTATTTGGCGGCAACTAAAAGGCGAGGAGTCAATGATTGATTCGCATGATATCCAAAACATTAATCTCTTTCTAGAGCTATTAGAAGAAGCTAGCGATACCTTATCAATTGATTTTTTAAAGTTAGAGCGATTAATAGCAAATAAATATATTTCAAAAACAAGCATTAAAGAGAACCCTGTTCAATTTATGACTATACAGAAATCAAAAGGATTAGAATTTGACCATGTCATTATTCCAAATCTCAATAAAAGAAGCAGGAACGAAGAGTCAGATTTAATTCTTTATGATAAATCTACTGTATCGATTAAAAATCCAGGCAATGATAAAAACCTTCATAATTATCATGCTTATAAAGAACGGAAAAGATTGGATAATGAGAAAATTCGCTTGTTATATGTATCAATAACTCGAGCAAAAAATACCTGCTACCTCATTGGCACAATAAAAAATGGAGGTGATTCACTTGCTCCAAATTCAGGTACATTTATGGAAAGTTTATGGCCATTCATGGGAAGCCAATTCACAGAAATTGAGACCCCGAATGTCTTAAATAGCTATGAGAAATTTATACCAAAACTAAGAAGATTAAATGATAAATTTTTTAAAGAGGATGAGGTACTGAAGGAGCATATTGATTTAGAAAAATTATCATTTTCTTACCCCGGTGCTGATATGGATATTCAAAGATTTACTGGGAATATTGTTCATAAATATTTAGAGATAATTGTTAAGAAACAATTAGATATTGACAAAGTATTAAGTAATAAATTAGATTATATCAAGTCGCTTTATTTAGAAAAAAATTTTAAAAAAGATGATATTCGGGTTGCATTAAATTTAGTTAAGAAATCATTAGAAATGCTTAAAAAAAGCCCAGATGGGCAATGGATTGTAAATCGATATTTAGCTGATAATTCTGAAGTCAGTTATCTTCTAGAAAACAATAATTCATCTACCCAATATATCCCCGACAGAAGTTTTATTGAGAGTAGTATTCAATGGATTATTGATTACAAGACACCCTTTCTACCAATTAAAAACTTAGCTAATGAAGCAAAAAAGCATCTCCCTCAGCTAAGTCGATATGAATCTATTTTTAAGGATGATAAAAGAGTAATTCAAAAGGCTATTTACTTTGCCCCTCAAGGGAAACTGATTAAACTTTAAGGCCATCAATTTTTTTTGTAATAAATGCTACCCTTTCAGCAGCCTCATCTTCCACCAACAAAACTTTAATCCTATCAGGACCATTCATTCTAAATCTGTGGTCAGATTGAATTAAATCGATCAATTTTATTGGGTCGATGCTGGCATTTTTCTGAAAAGTAATTTCAGTTGATTTCTTGTTTGAATCTATTTTTATTATTTCTGATGATGCTATATCTATTCTTAATTTATGAAATATAACTAGGTCTTTTGTTTGTTTTGGCATCTGCCCAAACCTATCAATCAATTCTTCTTTTAGTGCTACTAAGTCGTCTTGACTATTACAGCTTGAAAATCTTTTATAAATTACCAGCCTTTCGTTTGTATTCGGGCAGTATGTTTGAGTGAGTATTGTTGGGGTATGAAGGTTAATCTCTTGATTGGATGTTATTGTCCTTTCTATATCTAACTCCTCCCCCGCTTTAAGCTGTTTAATTGCTTTATTTAACATCTCCATATACAGGCTAAAGCCAATTTCATGCATTTGGCCACTTTGATTATCGCCAAGTAGCTCACCAGCACCACGAATTTCTAAATCATGTATTGCTAGATGGTACCCCGCCCCTAAGTCTTCCATAAGCTGAATTGCTTCAAGTCGTTTTTTTGCGTTAGATGTTAATTTCCTATCTTCATCTACCATTAAGTAAGCGTATGCTTGATGGTGAGACCTTCCTACCCTTCCCCGAAGTTGATGGAGTTGCGCAAGCCCAAACTTATCAGCTCGATTCATAATGATTGTATTAGCAGATGGGATATCGATACCGGTTTCGATAATTGTAGAGCAAAGCAATATATTGATTCTTTGTTGATGAAAATCCTGCATCACGCTTTCTAATTCTTTTTCCTTAAGTTGACCGTGCGCAATGCCAATTCTAGCTTCAGGTAACAGCTTAGACAGCTTTTCATACATAAAGCGAATAGTATTAACCTCATTATGAAGGAAATATACCTGCCCACCTCTATTAAATTCTCTTGAAACTGCTTCATTGATAATCCCCTGGCTGGAATTAACTACAAAAGTTTTTATGGGTAACCTTTTCTCAGGTGGGGTAGAAATGATTGAGAACTCTCTAAGCCCCTCCATCGCCATTGATAAAGTCCTTGGAATTGGTGTGGCTGTAAGCGCCAAAACATCTACATTTTTTCTAAATGATTTAAGCTTCTCCTTTTGACGAACTCCAAATCTATGCTCCTCATCAATTACAATAAGACCAAGATCTTTAAATTTAACGTCAGGCTGAATTAACCGATGTGTTCCAATTATTATGTCTATTTGGCCATTCTCAAGCTTCTTTAGAGATTCTAATTGTTGCTTTTTAGATTTAAACCTTGATATTTCATCAATTTTTATTGGCCATTTTGCAAACCTATCAATAAAGTTTGAAAAATGCTGTTCCGCTAAAAGGGTAGTTGGAACTAGAATAATTACTTGCTTACTATTTAAGACTGAAATAAAGGCTGCCCTCAGAGCAACTTCCGTTTTTCCGAAACCCACATCGCCACATATTAGTCTATCCATTGGCTTAGAAGATTCCATGTCCTCGATCACTTTTTCAATAGCTGTTTTTTGATCTACTGTTTCTTCAAATGGAAACTCGTCACTAAAGGCTTCGTAATCACTAAGATTTATTTTTGAACTATACCCTCTCTGGATTGATCTTTTTGCGTATAGATCCAGCAATTCTGCGGCTGTATCGTGAATTTGCAATAATGCCTTCTTTTTTGCTTTATCCCATGCACCACTCCCTAATTTATGCATTGGTGCCGACTCACTTGGACCGCCAGAATATCTTGATACTAAAAAAAGGTTTGAAACGGGAACGTAAAGCTTATCATCTCTTTCGTAGTGCAAGACCAAAAACTCAGTCATGCCATCACCATAATCTAAATCAACCAAGCCTTTATATCGTCCGACTCCATGAAGTTCATGAACCACAGGATCGCCTATATTTAGCTCTGTGAGGTCTTTAACAATGCCATCCTCATTAAAGCTTTTATTTCTATTTTTTTTCTTAATTTGCTTAACAAAATTAGGAAAAATTTCATTCTCAGTGATTACTATAAATTCATCATGAAAAAAACCTTTATGAAGAGGGCTTGAAATTAAACATACCTGCTTATCCGATAAAGCAAAATCGTGCCAGGTTTCAATTACCTTAAAATTTTGGCCTGACTGTTGCAATAATTCAGAAATTGATTCTCGTCGACCTAAGCCATCTGTACAAATCAAAACCTTTCTTTTATCGCTACCTATAAATTCTTTTAATTTTCTTAAAGGTGGTGAATCCTCTCTCTCTATGGCAACATCAAATTGAATGGGAGCGATAAATTTTGATTTTTGTATTTGTTCAAACTGATTAATTTCTTTAAAAAATTTATCAGTTGGTAATAGTAAATCTTTTGTTTCCAAAATAGGTCTCTCGGAATCATAAGCGTAAAGACGGAATCGACTCTGAGCTTCTGCTTGATAATCTGTGGCAGCCTTATAAACATCACCTAACTGAAGTGTTATATCAAGTGGGTTAATATAATCAAAAATTGTATTGATGGTCTCAAAAAAAAGTGGCAGATACCACTCAACACCAGCAAATGGCGTTCCTTTGCTTATGCTTTTGTATGGCTTTGACTTAGATAAGTCTCCGTCAAATTTTTCCCGATAATTCTCCCTAAATTTACTGACTCCATCAGAGTCAATAGGAAACTCTCTTGCTGGTAACAGTTTTATTTTTTTTGTTGGATATAAGCCGCGTTGTGTATCAACATCAAAGGTTCTTATTGAATCAATTTCATTTCCAAAAAAATCAATTCTGTATGGAACAATTGAGCCCATTGGATAAATATCGATAATACTGCCACGAATTGCAAACTCCCCTGGACTTAAAACCTTGTCAACGTTTAAGTAACCATTTTTTATTAATCTAGTTTTAAATCCTTCAATATCAACTTCTTGTTTGACTTTAAAGTCGAAGCTAAATTTTTCTACGTAAGATTTAGGTGGAAGGAAATGTAATACAGTTGTGATTGGCAATAAGTTTATATCAAACTCATTTTGTGACATTTGGTAAAGTGCAAGTAACCTTTCTGAGGTAAGTTCTGGATGAGGTGAAATTTGATCGTATGGAAGTGTTTCCCAATCAGGCAAATGATTAATTCGCAACTCAGGATAAAACCAAGCCATTTCTTCTTTTAGCAAAATAGCATCAAACACATTGGCGGTGAATATATTAAGTGATTTATTTTTATCTTTTAGATGGGTGTAAAAAATCCTACCAATCTCGATGCTATGAGAGGTATTAGATTCAAAAATGAAACCTTTTTTAAAAAGATCTTTTTTTTGCGACGTTGCCATTAATTGCTATCTTTAATCAAGGAGGTATTATAATCGTGAATAGTTAAATTGAAATGGATTTTCATGAATGATAAAGAATTAGTAGCATATGCCGCGCTTGATTATATTGAGGATAATTCAATTATTGGGCTTGGGACGGGCTCTACTGCAAATATTTTTATTAAAATGCTTGCGGGGAAAATCAGTAAAGAATCATTAAATATATCAGTTGTAGCAAGCTCAGTCATCAGTCAAAAAAAAGCAAATGATGCTGGTTTAAAATATATATCTATTGATCAAGTGACTTCGATTGATCTCTATGTTGATGGTGCTGATGAAATAACTCAAAATTTAGAAATTCTTAAAGGTCGTGGTTTCGATCTTATTCGCGAAAAGCTCTTAGCTCAAATGAGTAAAAAATTTATTGTAATAGGTGATAATTCTAAAATTGTGTCTAAAATCGGTCAAAATTACTTTATTCCTATTGAAATTACGCCAATTGCATGGAAAATTACAAAAATCTTAATTGAGAAAATAGCAAAAAAATGCATTGTTAGGGAGAATATGGAGAAAAATGCGTTTGCTATTTCGTCCTATGGAAACTTTGTGCTTGATTGTGAGTTTAATTATTCGGAATTAGATACACTCGCTAAGGAAATAGCAAATACTCCCGGTGTTTTTGAACATGGTTTGTTTTTAAACTTAGCTTCATTGGCTATTGTTTCTAATAATGGACAAATTAAAAAAATATTAAAGTAGTTTAATTTTTACCTTGAATAACATCGACGCCATTCATATATGAAACTAATGCCTCGGGCACTTTAATATCACCATTTTTTAATTGATAATTTTCAATAATAGCTACCATGGCTCTTCCTACAGCAATACCTGAACCATTCAATGTATGTAGCAGTTTATTTTTTTTATCACTGTCTTTAAATCTTGCTTTTAATCTTCTTGCCTGAAAATCTTCACAATTAGAAATAGATGATACCTCTCTGTAGCAACCCTGAGATGGCATCCAAACTTCAATATCAAAAGTTTTGGTGGCTCCAAAACCCATATCTCCTGAACATAAACTCATCACTCTATAAGGAAGGTCTAATTTTTTTAGAATAAGTTCTGCATGGCTCAGCATTTTATCAAGTACATCATAGCTTTCGTTAGGGTGACATATCTGAACAAGCTCAACCTTATCAAACTGATGCTGCCTGATCATCCCTCGCGTATCTTTGCCATAAGAACCAGCTTCGGATCTAAAACAGGGAGTCAAAGCTGTTAGTTTGATGGGTAGTTCTGTTAGATCAACTATGCTATCCCTTACAAAATTAGTTAGTGGGACTTCACCAGTTGGGATTAGATATAACTTGTCTTCACTGCCCCCTTTTTTTGTGATGAATAAATCTTCTTCAAACTTTGGCAGTTGTCCCGTACCCTTAAGTGACTCGAAGTTAACTAGGTAAGGCGTATAACATTCTTCATAACCATGCTCCTGAGTTTGTATATCAAGCATAAATTGACCAAGTGATCTATGCAGTCTTGCAAGGCTAGAACGAATAGTGGTAAATCTAGCTCCAGATAACTTTACCCCTAAATCAAAATCTAAGCCTAATCTTTCGCCTAAATCTACATGGTCTTTTACCTTAAAAGAAAATTCTTTTTTTTCTCCTTCTACCCTTAATACTTCGTTTTCATTTTCACTTAGTCCAATTGGAACTGATTCGTGAGGTAAATTTGGTATATCGAGCAAGAATTCTTGTATTTTACTTTGTAACAACTCCAAGGCGCTGTTTTGCTCTTTAAGTAAATCGTTTGTTTGACCTACTGACTTCATATACTCAGAAACATTATTTCCCTTTGATTTTTCTGTGCCTATTTTTTTAGAGAGATCATTTCTTGACTCTTGGAGCTCTTGAACCCTGATTTGCAAATTTTTTCGTTCATTCTCAAAGTCAATAAAACTTTTCTTATCAATCTTAAAACCTCTCGAATTTAATCTAGATTCAACCTCATCAATATTATTTCTAAGTAAATTAATATCTATCATAAATAATTATTCCGTTTTATTTTTGTTGTAATGTTGATCTAACTGCTTCAAAAACTCTTTTTTTTCACTAATTTTTTTTTCTAATCCACGATCTGTTGGTTTATAAAATTCTACAGGTTCTATCTCATCAGGAAAATATTTTTCGCCAGCGGCATAGGCATGATTTTCATTATGAGCATAACGGTAGTTTTTTCCATAACCCATATCATCCATTAACTTTGTGGGGGCATTTCTTAGGTGTATGGGAACGTCAAGGTGGCCTTGATTTTCTATAAAAGACTTAGCTGTATTGAATGCCTGGTAAGCGCTATTGCTCTTTGGTGCCATTGAAAGATAAATAACGGCGTTACTTAAGGCTAGTTCTGCCTCAGGAAAACCTAACCTTTCATAGATTTGATAGGCCTCTAATGCTATTGTTTGTGCCCTTGGATCTGCGATACCTATATCCTCAATTGCAATCCTTATAATACGCCTTGCTAAATACAATGGATCAGCACCTCCATCGAGCATCCTTAAAAGCCAGTAAAGTGAAGCATCTGGATTTGAACCTCTGACTGATTTATGTAAAGCAGAGATTTGGTCATAAAATTGCTCCCCTCCTTTATCAAAACGCCTTGATTTTTCAGACATAGTTTTTTTAATATCATCAGAGCCAATCTCTAATTTTTTTTCGGTAAAAGCTCTTAGACAAACTATTTCCATCAAATTAATAAGCTTACGTCCATCTCCATCAGAAAATTCAAAAATTATTTTTTTTGCATTATCCGTAATAATTAAATTATTGAATTCGCCCATAACTCTTTCAAGAATTTTACCTAGTTCTTCAATTGTTAATGCTTTTAATGAATAAACCTGACAGCGACTTAGTAATGCTGAATTAACTTCAAAAGATGGATTTTCTGTGGTGGCTCCTATAAATACAATCAACCCTGATTCAATATGAGGTAAAAATGCATCCTGTTGGCTTTTATTGAATCTATGTACCTCATCAACAAATAAGATTGTTTTTTTATTTTGTTGGTCCCTAATAAATTCAGCTTTACTAATTGAATCTCTGATTTCTTTGACTCCAGATAAAACTGCTGAAATAGAAATAAAATGAGCATCTATCGTATTCGATATAACTTTTGCAATACTTGTCTTACCTACCCCTGGTGGCCCCCATAAAATAATTGAAGGTAAATTTCCAGACTCAATTGCAACTCTTAGTGATTTTCCTTTAGAAAAAATTTCGCTTTGGCCGACAATTTCATCAAGAACTTTTGGTCTTAATTTTTCAGAAAGTGGTATTGAGATTTCAGAAGTCATCTAATTTTTTATGACATCAATATCGTCAGGATAATTAAATAGGAATTTGCCTTCATTGATATCTTGATTTTGGATTACCTTAAAAAATTGAATTGTCGTTTCATTATCAAAATTATCTATAACTTTCATTTCTTTTAATCGATCTAGGTTAAAGTTAAAAATTACCTGCTTAAAGAAAGCCCTCTCTAAGTCTTTTGGGGTTGCTTCATACTTTTTTATATTGCTTGAATTTGAAATTAATTTTGTATTAAAAAATTCATGGACATTGTCTGAGACTAGAAGCATCGCTGGACTCATATCTAATTGCTTATTAAGCTTACTTACAATCACCTGCTTTAAGTCTGGGTCATATAAATATAGAAATGCGCCATCACTGATAATTTCATTTTTTGAGGGTACCTCATACTCCCATCGAAAATAATTTGGCTTCTTAAACATAACTCTGCCGGAGGACTCATCAATTATTTGATTTGTTGAGTCTTTTACAATTTGAACAAAGTCTGCGTTAAATGAATTTAACTTAACCAGAATTCTTTCTAATTTATTATTTTCCGCACAAGCGCTTAGAGAGAGAGAAAATAAGATTATAAATTTAATCATTTGTATTTGATGTAATTATTTCTCTGTTACCATTGCTTTGCATGGGGGTAACCAACCCTGCTTTTTCCATGTCTTCAATAATCCTTGCTGCACGATTATAGCCAATTCTTAGATTTCTCTGTACGTAGGAAATAGAGGCCTTTCTTGATTGAATCACAATTTGAACAGCCTCGTCATATAAAGGGTCTTTTTCTCCGGCAGTCTCACCTCTATCAGACACGCCTTCAACCTCGGTTGGGTTTAAAACCTCATCTAGATATTGGGGAGTACCTTTTGATTTAAGAAAATCAACTACCTTATGGACCTCTTGATCTGAAACAAATGCTCCGTGAATACGGTCAGGATAACTCGTTCCTGGTGGCATATAAAGCATATCGCCTTTACCAAGCAATGTTTCAGCGCCCATTTGATCCAGTATGGTTCTTGAATCAACCTTACTTGATACTTGAAATGCGATTCTTGATGGAATATTTGCTTTAATTAAACCCGTGATTACGTCAACTGAGGGTCGTTGCGTTGCTAGAACTAGATGTATTCCTGATGCTCTCGCTTTTTGTGCAAGCCTTGCAATTAATTCCTCTATTTTTTTACCCATCACCATCATCAAATCTGCTAATT
>CAJXQA010000020.1 GCA_913058475.1 uncultured Nitrosomonadales bacterium | reverse complement strand
GGCTCGGAGATGTGTATAAGAGACAGCTAAAGTCTTAATGCTTCATGGGGCTAATTTAATTTTTGGTGATAAGATAAATTTTTACGGCATGTTTGATGGGTTATTGGCCTTTATAATACTTATCTTCTCTTTTCTTTTAGGGGAGTGCTTGCTTACCAAAATTTACCATGCACTTGAGTCCAAATAAATAAAAAAAATTAATAATTTAGATTTAATCTTGATTCTTTTAATGTACTCAATAAATCACAATAAGAACCATTTGTGGGATGATTTTTATCTATTTTAAGACTATCAATCTCTGATGTTAGCTTATTGAGAAGCTCTGTATAAATTTCGTTTATGTAATAACCAATCGTTACTTCATCATATTGAACAACCTTCCAAAGAGATATTTTCATTGTTTTGATAAAGTTGTCTGGGTTAACTTGATCCTTAGATCTTGTTTGATAAACTTTAACATTAAGATCACCATAAAGAATTGTGCTTTGGGGATTGTAGGATAAAATTGGTTTTAAAATAAGAATGGCATCTGTAATATTATTCGTAGAGCATTTTTTTATATTTGAGTATGCTGGTAAGCTTTCAATTGCTTTAGACATCAATGGGGATGGTTGATAGTGGAAGTTACTATTAAGAGCATGAAGAGTTTGATTGGTTGCCTGGTTAACATAGTACTGAAGGTTTGCAGCATATGAGAGGCTTGATAAAAAAAGAGTTGAGATGAAAAGTATAATTTTTTTTACAAATGCATTTGTCATTTTGTTTAACCTAAGTATTTATTCAGCAAAGGCAGATTTTACAGCAAAAGTTGTGCGAGTGGTTGATGGGGATACAGTTTATGTTGCAAATAAATCTGGTAAAAAATTTAAGGTAAGGTTAACCGGTATTGATGCTCCTGAGCAAAATCAACCATACGGTTTGGCATCAACATATCATTTAAAAGGGGTTCTAATCGATAAATGGGTTTTGCTAAAATCAAAACCAAAGAATGGAAATATTTATTCTGTTGATAGATATAATAGAGTTTTAGCTAAATTAATATTGAATGGAAACGATGTAAACTTTCTTCAAGTATCAAGAGGTTATGCTTGGCATTTTACAAGATACCAAAAACAACAAAGTCCATCAGACAGAGAGCTCTACAGTCAAGCTGAGTTAAATGCAAAAAAAAATAAACTTGGTCTTTGGGAAGAAAAAAAACCAATTGCCCCATGGAAATGGCGTAAAATAAAAAAATAATTTTATTAACTTTTTGGAAATGAGGTTCGTTTTGAAAAATAATTTATCAGCTAATTTAATAACTCTCTTTTTATTTATCTTTTTTGCTAGTCCAGTGTATTCTGCTTGCATGGATTTCTACAATCAAGATTTAAAGACCTTACAAGGAAAGAAGTTTAATTTATGTGAGTATCAAGATAAACCTATTTTGTTTGTGAATACAGCAAGTAAATGTGGGTTTACATCACAATTTGAAGGCTTAGAGAAACTTTACAAAGAACATAGCAGCGACATGTTGGTAGTTGGTTTTCCTTCGAATGATTTTAATCAAGAGTTTAAAACTGACAAAGAAATTCAGGATTTTTGTAAATTAACATATGCTGTTGATTTTCCAATGATGAGCAAGTCAAGCGTCGTTGGGCCGAATGTAAATCCTGTGTATAAAAATCTAAAACAAATGACAGGGGAGGCACCTATGTGGAATTTTTATAAGTTTATTGTAATGCCAAATGCTGAATCTGTTTTTGTCTTCCCTAGCACTGTAGGCCCGGAATCTTCAGATATTATGGGGCTACTTGAACCTTATTTCGAAAATTAGTTTTTCATAAATTGTATGATGATTGCTGAGAGCTCCTCAACAGATTTTGATGTGGAGTCGGCTGTCGGAATTCTAGCTTTTTTCATAAGTTCCTCAGCTTGCCCGATTTCTTGCCTGCAATTAGATAGCGATGCATAATTGCTTTCTGGCCTTCTTTCATTTCTGAGGGAATGTAATCGTTCAGCTTTAATAGTAAGTCCAAATATTTTATCAAGGTATCCCTCTAGGATAGGAGGTAGCTTTCCTCTTTCGAAGTCCTCGGGTATGAGTGGGTAGTTCGCAGCTTTGATACCAAATTGCATCGCAAGGTAGATGCTGGTGGGCGTTTTACCACTCCTAGAGACGCCTACAAGTATGACTTGTGCTTGATTTAATCCCGTATGTGTCATGCCATCATCATGGCCTAATGCAAAATTTATTGCCTCCATTCTAGAGCCATATTGATTTGTTTTTATGCTATGAGAAACGCCAGGTCTTGTTAACGCTGGCTCATTAAGCTCGACTCCCAATGGATGTATAAATGAATCAAATAAGTCAATATAATAAGCATCAACCGCTTTTAATTCATTTCTTAGGATTTCATTTCCGATAGACATGATCACGATGGGTCTTGATCCCGTCATCATTTTTATATTGGCGACTCTCTTTTGAGCATCTTCAACTTTTTCAATTGAGTCTGTGAAGGGAATCCTGATTTGATCAAATTCAGTTTCAGGGAAATGTGCCAACAGACCCCCTAAAGAACCTGCCGTAATACCTGTTCCATCAGATATAAAAAAGGCTGTCCTTTTATTTTTAGACATTTATTTTTTGCTTAGTTTTTTCCATGTGCTTATTACTGTATCAGGATTTAATGACATCGAATCCATTTTTTGCTCCAACAACCATTTAGCAAAATCAGGGTGATCAGAAGGGCCTTGTCCACAAATACCTATATAACTTTTACTTGCCTTTGCTCCCTCTATCGCTAATTCAATTAACTTCATAACAGCTGGGTCCCTTTCATCAAAGCCATCGGCCAGAATCCCTGAATCTCTATCAGTCCCCAATGTAAGTTGAGTTAAGTCATTAGAACCAATTGAAAAACCATCAAAATATTTTAGAAACTCTTTAGCCAAGATTGCATTTGAGGGGACTTCACACATCATAATTAGCCTTAACCCATTTTCTCCTCGTTTAAGGCCATTTTCTGCCAGAATATTAATGACCGCTTCAGCCTCTTTTAGTGTTCTGACAAAAGGGATCATCAATTCGATATTTGTTAAACCCATTTCATTTCTTGCTTTTAACATAGCCTGACATTCGAGTTTAAAACAATCTTTAAATTGTTCTGAAATATATCTTGCCGCACCTCTGAAGCCAATCATTGGATTTTCTTCTTCGGGCTCGTAGATGTCTCCAGCAACTAATTTTTTATATTCATTTGATTTGAAATCGGACATCCTTACGATAACTGGTTTTGGATAAAAGGCAGATGAAATAGTAGCAACACCTTCAGTTACTTTATTGATATAAAATTCTTTTGGTGATGAGTACCCCTTGGATTTAAAATCAATCGTTTTTTGGATATCTTCTGGCATGGCCTCATAATTTAATATCGCCTTTGGGTGAATGCCAATCATGTTGTTAATAACAAATTCAAGCCTTGCAAGCCCGACTCCATCATTAGGAATTTGCGCGAATGTAAAGGCCATATCTGGATTGCCAACATTCATCATAAGTTTTATAGGTAATTTTGGTAAATCACCATCCTCTTGAACATTAACCTCAAAATCTAATTTACCTTGATAAACAATGCCTGTTTCACCCTCCGCGCATGAAACTGTAACAGTATCCTGCTCTTTAAGAAGCTCTGTCGCATTAACGCTACCCACAATTGCGGGAATTCCAAGCTCTCTGGCAATGATGGCTGCATGACATGTTCTGCCTCCCCGGTTTGTAACTAAAGCCGAAGCCCTTTTCATCACTGGCTCCCAATTTGGATCAGTCATATCAGCTACTAACACGTCACCAGGTTGTACGGTATGCATTTCTGATGGATCTTTTACTATCCTAACAGGACCTATACCAATCTTTTGAGTTACCGCTCTGCCTGCAACTAGTGCTTTGCTTGACTCATTAAGTTTGTATGTTTCAGTTACATTTTGATGTTGGGATTTTACAGTTTCAGGTCTCGCTTGAAGTATATATAACTTGCCATCTAGTCCATTTTTACCCCACTCAATATCCATTGGACATCCATAATGAGATTCAATTATCATTGCGTAATTAGCTAGCTCTGTAACATCTTCATCGTTAATGCTAAATTGATTTGCTAGAGATTCTTCAACATCTATTGTGCTTGTACTTAAGCCAGCTTTAGTATCCTCACTAAATATCATTTTAATTTTTTTTGACCCAATAGACTTTCTAACGATAGCACTCTTGCCGAGCTTTAAAAGTGATTTGTGGACATAGAATTCATCCGGATTGACTGATCCCTGAACGACTGTTTCGCCTAAGCCATAAGAAGAGGTGATGAAAACAACGTCCTTGAATCCAGATTCTGTATCAATAGTAAACATTACACCTGAGGAGCCGGTATCGCTTCTTACCATCTGTTGAATACCAGCAGAGATTGCGACATCCGAATGAATAAAGTTTTTATGAACTCTGTATGAAATTGCACGATCATTATAAAGCGAAGCAAATACCTCTTTAATTGCCTGCTTTATGTTGTCTAACCCATGAATATTTAAAAAGCTCTCTTGTTGGCCAGCAAATGATGCATCCGGCAAGTCTTCAGCCGTCGCTGAAGAACGGACTGCAAATGTTGTGCCTTTAGGTGATTTTTTAATTAAGTTGTCATAATGATTTTCGACATTATTTTCAAAGTCACTCGAGAAGGGCGTATCAAGAATCCATTTTCTAATTTTTTTACCGCTCTGTGCAAGCTTAACAACATCATTTACATCTAAATCTATCAGCTCTTGTTCAATTCTTTCTCCCAATTGATCGTGAGCTATAAAGTCATTGAAGGCATCTGCAGTTGTCGCAAATCCAGTTGGAACCCTCACACCCTTTGCCTTGAGTTGGGATATCATTTCACCAAGCGAAGCATTTTTGCCCCCTACAATGGCGACATCTTTATTTCTGAGTTCTTCGAAAGAGATTACACTTTGTGTCATGAGGTACCTTTAAAATAATACAATATTAGTTATCAAGCTTACTTTCTATTGAGAATATTTAATTATACAAAGAACGTAATTCTGCCATATTATGTGCGTACTTGTCGACTGAAACGTTTTGTTTGATTAGCTATATAAAACATCGTAATAAATTAATAATTGTAAGCCTTCTTTGATTATCAGAAAAAATTGTTGTTATTTGTTAAATTTTGTTAAAATGTCGAATCCAAGCCATTAAGTTAAAAACTAAGGCTTTATTACATTATATAAATAATCAATTAAAAAAAATACGGAGAAATCAATGGCTTCATTACTTGAACAACTAAAATCAATGACAACAATTGTTGCAGACACAGGAGAGGTAGACGCAATTAAATCCTTAAAACCTGTTGATGCCACAACTAATCCTTCATTACTATTAAAGGCAAGCAAACTACCACAGTGTGAGCCCATGATTGAAGAAGCTATCACGTATGCAAAGGGTAAAAGTTCTGATAAAGCTCAACAAATAGAAGATGCTGCAGACAAGCTTGCTGTTCTCGTTGGCCTAGAAATTTCGAAGCACATCCCGGGTAGAATTTCTACTGAAGTCGATGCTAGCTTATCTTTTAATATCGATAAGATGGTAGCTAAAGGAAGAGAAATTATTGCTCTATATAAAGAAGCTGGGCTACCAAAAGATAGGGTCTTAGTTAAATTAGCATCTACATGGGAAGGTATTAAAGCTGGTGAGATATTAGAAAAAGAGGGGATTAACTGTAATCTAACCTTGTTATTTAGTTTTGCTCAAGCCAGGGCTTGTGCAGAAGCCGGTGTTTTTCTAATATCCCCGTTTGTTGGAAGAATTTTAGATTGGTATAAAGCCAGTACCGGAGAGGAATATACCTCTGAAACTGATCCAGGTGTTGTTTCAGTTCGTAATATTTATAGCTGGTATAAAGAGCACGGATTTAAAACGGTAGTTATGGGCGCATCATTTAGAAATATAGGTGAAATTACAGCTTTATCTGGCTGTGATAGATTAACTATTGGACCAGCGCTTATTGAGGAATTGGCAGCAACAGAGGGAGACCTTCCTCAGCAGCTTAAAGATAACGGTGCTTCAAAAGAAAAACCATCCAAACTTAAAGAAGATGAATTTAGATTTGATCATAACGAAGATGCAATGGCAACTGAGAAGCTTTCGGAAGGTATTAGAAACTTTGTGATTGATCAAAATAAACTAGAGGACGCATTAAGTCAAAAACTTTAAGCGATAGAGCTTCATTTAATTGACAATATTTAACTGAAGTTATATCATCCTCGGTCTTCTCGACCTAAATGAGAAAAAAGATTTTACGAGTTTGTAGCGTAAATATTTTATTAATAAAAGTATTTTTAAATATGGGAGATTAAACCATGGCATTAACACAAATGGCACTAGATTCATTAGACTTTGACGCAACAGTTGCACTAGCTGAAACAGTTGCACCTCACGTTGACATCTTAGAAATTGGTACACCTTGTATCAAACATAACGGTATTAAACTGCTTGAAACACTAAAAGCAAAATTTCCAAACAACCTAATCCTTGTTGACTTAAAAACAATGGATGCTGGTGAGTACGAATCTGAGCCTTTTTATAAAGCAGGTGCTGATATCTGTACTGTATTAGGTGCTTCAGGAATTGCTACAATTAAAGGCGTTATTGCTGCTGCTAAGAAATACGGTAAAGAATGTCAGGTTGACATGATTAACGTTGATGATAAAGAATCATTAGCAAAAGAAGCTGTTGCTGCTGGTGCAGATATTATCGGTGTTCACACTGGTCTTGATGCTCAAGCTGCTGGTCATACACCTTTTGCTGATCTTGCTGCAATTGCTGCATTAAACACGGGTGCTAAAATTTCAGTTGCTGGTGGTGTTAAAGCTGCTACAGCACAAGAAGTTAAAGACGCAGGTGCTGCAATTATTGTTGCTGGTGCTGCTATTTATGGCGCTGCTGATCCTGCTGCTGCTGCTGCTGAAATTACAGCTATTGCTCACTAATTAGTAACAATAGAATGTATATTTAAAAAACCCGGCATTTAAGCCGGGTTTTTTTTTGGTATTATTAAAAATAAATAATGATAAGGAGTAAATATTGATATGGATACACAAAAATTAATTGTTGATAAGATTACAGCTGTTCTAGAATCAACAGATAAAAATCAATCTGCCGAACTAAAAAAGCTAATTGATCAAGCAGGCCATATTTTTGTTGCAGGTGCTGGACGATCAAAGCTTGTATCAAGTTTTTTAGCAATGAGGTTAGTTCATTGTGGATATAACGTAAGTATGGTTGGAGAAATTGTGACACCAGCTTTGAAGGAAGGAGATCTATATATTGTAATTTCTGGTTCAGGTGGAACTAAAACGCTTCTTCCCACTATAGAAACTGCAAAATCTAAGGGCGCGAAAATTGCTATTGTTTCTATGAAAGCCTCCTCTGCGATGTCTGATTTAGCCGATTTAACATTAAAAATGGGTAATGATGAAGTTTTTGCTGTAACCAAAGGCTTGCCAATGGGTACTTCATTTGAACTTTCAACGCTGGTTTACCTTGAAGCTATTATTGGTGAGATTGTCTTTGATAAAGACCTTACTGAAGAGGGTATGAGAGCTATTCACGCTAATCTTGAATAGTTTTTTAATTGAATTTTATAAAAAAAGACACTCAGGTGTCTTTTTTTCTTATATATAAAATGATTTTTGATGGATAATAATTTCATGCTAATAAAAAAAATTCCTTACAATCTTGATACCACAGCATACTACGAACAAATCCGGCACTTAGATTGGCCTGTTTTTTTTGATAGCTGTTATCAAGCTGATAGAAAAAAAAGTCCCTATGCGCGCTATGACATAATTTCTGCAGACCCTTTCATCAAAATTTATTCAGATTCTAATCATATTAATATTCATGAAAAAAATAAGAGCTTTACCTCAGAAGAAGATGGCTTAAAGATAGTAGAAGAATATATTAATCAATACTCAAAACCACATTCCGAGATACCTTTTATTGGGGGAGCAATGGGTTATTGCTCCTACGAAATGAAGTCTAGGGTGAAAAGTAACTTAGTGTTACCAAAACTCTCGATGGGTATTTATGACTGGGCGCTAATAATTGATCACTTTCTTCAGGAAGCCTACTTAGTAACCACTAATGCTGATAAAGATACAAGTACAAATTGGCCCACTTATATTGAATTATTGAGCACATTAAAAATTAATAAAAGAGGTGATTTCAATATAAAAAGTGATATTGATGATAATTTATCTTTTGAAGCATACCGTAAAAAATTTATGTCTGTGATGGAATATTTAAAAGAGGGTGATTGTTATCAAATTAACTTATCTAAACAATATAAAGTTTTAGTTGACGGAGATAGTTGGCAATTTTATAAGGTCTTTAGAAATTTAAATAAATCAAGATATATGGCTTTTTTAGACTTTAGTGACTTTGAAATTTTATCAGGCTCACCAGAGAGATTTATTGAGGTCAGAGATGATGATGTTGTTACCAGACCAATAAAAGGAACAAAGGCAAGAAATAAAGATCCGCAACAGGATCAAATAAATGCTGAGGCTCTTAAAAAATCAATCAAAGATCAATCGGAAAACTTAATGATAGTCGACCTTTTGAGAAATGATCTAAGTAAAAATTGCGATATTGGTTCAATCAAAGTGAGTGAATTATTTGAATTAGAATCTTATCCTAACGTGCATCATTTGGTTAGCACTATTAAAGGTAAGCTTAAAACTGAGTCAAGTATGATTAAACTTTTTTCAGATTCTTTTCCAGGCGGCTCTATTACGGGAGCACCAAAAATAAGAGCGATGGAAATTATAAAAGAACTTGAGGACCATAATAGGGAGCTTTACTGTGGTTCAGTGGTTTATTTTAGCTTTAATCGATCTATGGACAGTAATATAGCAATCAGAAGCTTATTTCGTAAAAAAGATGAATTATATTTTTATTCGGGTGGCGCTTTAACAATTGCATCAAATGATCTTGATGAATATCAAGAAATTGAAGATAAGGTAAGGAATATAAAAAAAACCATTAATTTTTTTAAAGGGGCACAAAATTGATAGAAATTACAGATAAGCTAGAGAAGATACTCAAAGAGGAGCTCTTAAATTGGAGCTTGTCTGATGATGGAATTCATCGTTGGATATCAAGAGATGTTTCAACTAATATAGGGAAGGTAGTTAATGATATATGGGATATTGCTGAAGATGCAAATCATCATCCAGATATAGTGGCTGGATACAAAGGTATCTCAGTGAAGCTTTTGACACACGATAAAAATGCGATAACTGATAAGGATATTGATCTTGCCCGTCAAATTGAAAACTTAATTCTATCTCTGAAGTAATTTCTTAAATGAGCCATAATTTAAGAGTATGGTTGGGAGTATAAGAAGATTGAGGATAGTTGAAGTAAATAATCCCCCTATAATAATCATAGCCATTGGCCCTTCAATTTCCTTTCCTGGCTGATCAGAACCGAAAGCAATTGGTGTTAATGCTAAACCTGCAACAAGTGCTGTCATTAAAATTGAAGGTAACCTTTCTTTAGCCCCACGGATACAGGTTTCAGTGTTCCAAATACAATTTTCTTCATTGATTAAAAATTGATAATGTGAGATCAACATAATTGTATTTCTTAAAGTAATGCCAAATAGCGTTACAAACCCAACAAGTGATCCAATAGAAATCCATCCTCCTGTAAAAGAAGCAGCTAACACGCCACCAATTAATGCAAAGGGAAGGTTTAGGACTGTTAGGCACAAATTAGTAAAGGAACCAAATGCGATATAAAGTAAAAGAAGTACAGCGCCACCAGCCAAGAGAGATTGAGTAATAAGTTCATTTCTAGCTTGCATATTCTCTTGGGCTGATCCAGTAATTTCATAATAGTTACCCTCATTAAGCTTTAACTCTTTTAATTTCTCATGCAGGCTCTTTGTGAATATATCTATGTCAACGTCACCTATATTAGCTGTTACTGTTTGAACTCTCTTACCATTTTGATGAAGAATTTTTGATCTTCCATTTTTCTGTGTAATGTCAGCTATTTCAGACAGTCGTATAATTTGATTTTGAGCATTCATGATGGGTAATTCTTTTATATCCATTATGTCATCTCTTGATTCTTTATTGAGAGTTACAGCAACTGTTGTGGGAATAATTCCATTATAAATTTTTGTTACAGGATAATTATCATAAGCAGCTCTTATAAACTTTAAAACATCTGCTTTGTTTATACCAAGAGAACTCATTTTCTCTGACCTAAGCTTTATGAATACCTCGGGTGAGCCTGGTGGTGATTGCAGTGTAATATCTTTGATTCCATTGATGGTATTTAACGTCGAACTAATTAATGCTGAATCTTGATCAATAAGGTCAAGATTTTCTCCGAACAAGTTTATGACCACGGATGCATTATATCCAGAAATGGTCTCTTCAATTCTTTCTGTAAGAAAGGTATTAATTGCAAAGTTAACTCCTACAAAACCAGCCTCAAATTCTTGGTTGTCATCTCCATGCAGAATAGATTTTATGTTCGCCAAAATTTCATCTTGCTCTGGCCCACCCAATCCTTCATCTAGCTCGATTTCAAATTCACTATAATGAGTACCGAATGTATCCGCACCTAAAGGTGATCTCCCTACCCATTGAGCAATTGATTTTATACCTTCAATTTTTTCTAATTTTTTAGTTACAAGATTACCCACTCTTATTGATTCTTGCTCAGAGGTTCCAGGGAATGAAGTCATATGCATAATAAAATGACCCTCGTGAAGGGGTGGGATAAATTGTGTTTTAAGGAATGGTAAAAACGATAGACCGATTGCAATAACAAATAAGGACGACAAAATGATTAACTTAGATTTTTTTTCTATTCTGGATAAAATAATCTCATATTTATTTTTTAGGAATTTAACAACTGGTGAGTCCTCTGTCTTTATATCTGAATAACCAATCATTAAATAACATAGAGCAGGAGTGATGGTTAAGGCAACAAATAGTGATGCTGTTATTGATGAAATATATGCTATTGCTAAAGGCCCGAAGAGTTTTCCAGCTACTCCAGAAAGTGATAATAATGGAAGAAAAACAAGAACAATAATTACTGTTGCAAACACAACAGATTTTCTTACCTCCATTGAAGAGTTAAAAACTACTTGATAGAGAGGGAGAGGTTGTTTTTTAAGTTTATTTTGCCGCATCCTTCTAAATATATTTTCAACATCAATAATTGCATCATCAACCACTTCACCTAATGCAATTGCCAAACCACTAATAACCATTACATTAAGTCCGAAATTGAAATAGCTCATAACTGAGATTGCAGATAGTAGTGATAAAGGTATTGCAACGGCTGAGATAAAAGCTGTCTTAAAATTAAATAAGAAGAGGTAAAGAATAGAGATAACAAAAAAAGCACCAATGATAATATCAACTCTCAATCCTTTGATAGAAGCATCAATAAAATTTGATGGCTTAAATAGGTCTGGAATAATTTCAATTTTTTGATTCTTTAGCAAAGGCTCAATTAACTTAAGAGAATTTTCTAATTCTTGGGTTAATTTATAAGAATCAGCATTTAATTGACCCTGGACTGATAAATAGACTCCTGGATTTCCATTAATTGAGGCAGCACTAATTGATGGCTCAAAGCTTTCTTTAACGATTGCAACATCTCTAATTTTAATTACACTATTATTAATGGTTTTAATTGGGGCAATTTCAATTTCTTTTAATGTCTTTGATTGACCGTCTGTATTTATTATTAATCTTTGATTAGCATTTTCGATAAAACCCCCACCCATAACTAGTGTTGAATTTTCAACTGCTTTGAGAATTTCACCTATTGAAATATTATATTGATAAAGTTTTTCGGGGATAATTTCTATATGAATCTGTTTAACCTTTCCACCAAACCTATTGACATCAGCTACACCAGAAACTGACATTAACTGAGGTATTATAATTGTTTCAGCAATCGTTCTCAGTTCTGTCAAAGTTTTATAGTCTGAGTAAATACCAATTCCAAGAACGCTCGAAGCTGAGGAGGTGAGGGGGGCAATGGTTGGAATAATTCCAATTGGCATCGTTCTGATTAATTTTGAAAGACTTTCTGAGACAGCTTGCCTATTTTTGTGAATGTCGGTATTTTCATCAAAGATTACTGTCACAACAGATAGCCCAGGAATGGATTGTGATCGAGTTTGTTTAATGCCGATCGTTCCTGATATAGCCTGCTCTATTGGCTTGGAAATGAGCGTTTCAACCAAATTTGAAGAGAAGCCTGGGGCTTCTGTTTGAATGATAACTTGTGTTGGTGAGAATTCTGGAAAAACATTAAGTGGGCTCTGTTTTATCTGATTAATCCCATAGGCTATGATAATTAAAGCTAGACCAATGATGACGCCGGGGTGGCGTATAGAAAAACGAATAATGAATCCCATCTTACAATCTAATCCTCGTTTTCGTTTTTAATCTGATACTTAAATTCTTCTGAAAGAAGTAATTGAGCACCATTTGTCACAATCTCATCATCTATTTTAATTTTTCCTTCAGGAACAATCCATCCATTTTCGGAGCCATTTTCAGCTTCACGCATACCTTGAAGCGAACGTCTTTCAAAATTACCATTCGACTTAATTCGGATAAAAGCCCAAGGTTGTCCATTACTCCATATAACTGAGGAGTTTGGAACAAGAAGATGATTTTGCTGATAATTAGATTGTGAAACATAAGCGGAGATTCTTTCACCAATTGTTAATTTATTATTTTTTGTGTAGTAGAAAAAATTTTTGCCTACGATTGAGGGATTCACCATGGGAGAGGATGAAAGAAAGCTTGCTTTTACCTCTGAAGTGTTTGAGATAGAAGGTATTATCACAATGCTTTTTGGAGGTAACTCTTCTCGATTACCTTGAGTGACTGATAGACTAATCAGCTGGTTTTTATTTTTTAATATTCGATTTAATAGATCATTCTTATCTTTAACAGCACTTACAAAAAAAGGACCCCATTCCTGCTTAATATTACTTAAAATGCTAGTTTTTTCATATTCATATATATTTTTCTGATTTTCTAAATCACTTATCTCAATTTCTTTTTTACTAATTGTAAGGTCAGATATATTTTTGTTATCTTCATTGAGAGCTTTAAGGGCTTCTAGAAGTTTCTTTTCAATTTGAATTTTATTTTTTAATTTTTTAGTCAGATGATTTACTCTTGCAAGGTTTGTCCTTTTACTTACTAAGGGGCCCATATTCTGAACTATTCCATAATTAAGTTTTTTTTGATTTATTTGAGTTTTTTTGAGTTTTATATATTGGATATTACTATTTTTTTCGACTGAAGTTGGCAGTTGAATCTGCTTAATACCATTAATTACTGTCGTGTAATCAATAATAATCTCTTCTTCGGATTCCACTTCATCAGACTGAATTCCGATAATATTTTTTTTACCTAATAAAGCTATTACCCAAATTAAAATTATTATTATTATTATTTGTGCGACTATGACAATTGTTGTTTTATTTTTCATAAGCCATAATTAATTGATGTGGGAAATAATTGGTCCTGAAGAACATCTTCAGCAACCACGCCTAGCTGAATTGAGGCTTGGGATGCTCGATGCACTTCTAAATCAATATCAAGCAAACTAAACATTTCTTTTTCAAGCTCCATTCTGTCAATCTGTCCTTGACGGAATCTTTCTTGCAACTGACTAATAAGCATTTTTTTTGAAGCTAGAGATTTTTTTGCTGCTAGCTCATGTTCTTTATTTTTTTGTATTGACAAAGTAAGCTCCTCCACCTGGTTATTAACTTCAAGCTCAAAATCCTTTACTTTACTTGCTTCAAGCTCCCTAAATAATGTTGCACGATTAATATAAGCTTTATTTCTTTCGGGAGTCATTAAAAGTGTTTGAATACCAAGTCCCCAAACATTATATCCAAAGTCATAGATATAGGCAGGCGTAAATGTCATATCAGGATATTGTTTTGCAATTTCTAGTTTAAGGTTTGCCTCAGCAATTGCATAATTCGCCAATTTTTGTCGTAAATCAATCCTATTTTGAAGTGCAATTGAATGCATCTTGGTTTTGTCAATATCAGTAAAATATCTTGATAGGCTTGAGGTTAGTTTATCTTTTGTTTTTTTGATATCAATGGCTACTAAATTAAATTGTTCGAGGCTAAGGCCAACAAGGGTAGCTAATTTTTTTGTAATATTTAATTGTAAATTTTGATGCTTAACTAATTCTTTTTGAATTGAGTTAAATTTAATTCTTTCACGCATAACATCAACTTTAGAGGCAATACCATAATTTAGCCTTTTTTGAATCATATGAACAATAGATTGCTGGAGACGGATTTTATTTTTTAGTATTTGAATTAAATCTTGATTATTTATGTATTCAGTCAAATTTATAATAAGCGCTCTTCTTAGCTTCCAATGGATTAGCTCTTTGTCAAGCAATGCCAATTGAGTTTCGTTAAATGAAAGCTCATACCTTATTAATCTTTTATTAGCGGTTTCATAGGTGAATGTATAGCCAAATTTAAATAAGTTTTCGCTTGGATCACCAACATCACCTCTTTCATATAGGGCTCCAATTGAAGATAAAGGTCTAAGGGAAGCAATTTTTTCATTACTTTCTATATATTCCAACTCTAAATCAGCTGTTTTTAACTGAAGATTAAAATATTTTTGGGTAATTAAAAGCTCATCAATACCCCAGCTTTTAAATGGAATATTAACTTCATTAAAGTTATTTTCTTTTAAGTAAGATAGAAAGTCTGAATCATTAAAGTTTGATTGTTTGTTTTTCTGATGAACTTCATTTATGTCAAGGGGCTTTTCTTTATATTCTATAAAGCTGCATGCAGTAGGCAAAAATGCAAAAAAAACTAATAAAAATTTTTTTAAAATAAAGGAGATTTTAATTCTCATTATGTATTTTATTTAAATTCTGAACTCTTGTTGTATGAAGCCAATTTTAATGTAAATGCTCATCAACTACCAAGTAATAATTTAGATTGAATTTTTCGGTAACAATTTTGACTAAAATGATATAATACGCGCTTATTTAGTTACACGTTTACTAGAACAAGCGAGAGTGGCGGAATTGGTAGACGCACTGGTTTTAGGTACCAGCGCCGCAAGGCGTGAGAGTTCGAGTCTCTCCTTTCGCACCAAATTTTAGGAATTTATTAATGGCCGAAGCATTAGAAAAAATAAGCAACATCCAAAGAAGAGTCAAGGCTACCGTGCCTGTTGCACCCTTACAAGACCAAATTAACCAACGCTTTCAGCAACTTACAAAAACAGCGCGTGTGCAAGGGTTTAGGCCCGGGAAAGTACCTTTAAGTATTATCAAGAGACAATATGGTCCTGACATCAAAACAGAGGTTTATTCAAAAGCTATTGAAGAAAAGTTTGGAAATGTTATAGAAGAACATAAAATACAAGTTGCAGGGATGCCAGATATCCAGCATGAACCTCTTTCAAATATTAATGATGACTTTGAGTTTACTGCGACCTTTGAAATATTTCCTGAAGTTAAAGATATTGATGTAAAGAAAATCAACATTACTGATTACGAAACTGAAGTAAAAGAAAAAGATGTAAATAAAACCATTGATACTATTGCCAAGCAAAGAAGTACGTTTAAATCAGTTAAAAGAGCATCCAAAATGGGCGATAAGGTAGCTATTAAGATGGAATCTTTTCTTGAGGGCGAAAAGATCGAAGATACCGGTAAGGAAAATATCGAGTTTATTCTAGGTGACCTAAAAAGAGTAAAAGAAATAGATCAGCAAATTGTTGGATTGAAGGAAAATGAAGAAAAAGACTTTGATGTGAGTTATCCGAAAGATCATGAACCTTCTCAGCTGGCTAATAAGGAAGTTAAATACCATATTAAAATGATTAGTGTTGCTGAACCTTCACTACCGAAAATCGATGCTGAATTTGCGAAGAGCTTAGGTGTAGAATCTGGTGATATCAAACAGATGAATGAAGAAATTAAGAATTCTTTATTAGATGAAGTTAGTGTGAGAAAAAAAGCTGCCCTTAAGAGGCAAATTTTTGCTGAATTAGTCAAGCATTCAAAAATAGAGCTTCCTAAATCTCTTGTCAGTATGGAAATTAATCGAATGATGCAGACCATGCAGCAAAATATTGAAAGGCAAGGAGGAAGTGCTAAAGATATTAATTTCCAACCTGAAATGTTCGAAGGTAGAGCGAAAGAGACCTCTACATTGCGACTTGTATTAGCAAATTTAGTTGATAAAAATAAACTGCAAGCAACTGAAGAGCAGATTAAAGATAAAGTTAAAAGTTTTGCAGGAAATTATGATGATCCTGAAAAAGCTGTCAAATGGTTTTATGAGGATAAACAGAGGTTAAGTGAGCCAGCGGCGCTAGCAACAGAAGATAATGTGGTCGATTGGATCTCGTCACAATGTAAGAAAACAAATAAGACTTTATCCCTTGATGAACTAATGGAGCTTCAACCTAATGCTTAAAACCACTGATTCAATAAGTAAATTCTCTGCAAATAATCTCGGGTACATACCCATGGTTGTTGAGCAAAGTGGTCGAGGTGAAAGAGCTTACGATATCTATTCCCGACTCCTCAAAGAAAGAGTGATATTTTTAGTTGGCCCAATTGATGACATTATGGCTAATGTTGTGGTGGCTCAGCTGTTATTTTTAGAAGCAGAAAATCCAGATAAAGATATTTCCCTCTACATTAATTCACCAGGTGGCTCAGTGACTGCAGGTATGGCTATATACGACACTATGCAATTTATAAAGCCTGACGTAAGTACACTTTGTATTGGCCAAGCAGCCAGTATGGGCGCATTACTTCTTACCTCTGGCGCTAACGAAAAAAGATTTTGTTTGGCAAACTCTCGTGTAATGATTCACCAACCCCTAGGCGGTTTTCAAGGCCAGGCATCCGATATTGAGATACATGCGAAAGAAATTCTTTATCTAAAAGCCAAGTTAAATGACATATTAGCGAACCATACAAAGCAGTCAGTTAAAAAAATAGCTGAAGATACTGATCGTGATAATTTTATGAGTTCTCAGGATGCTGTAGCTTATGGAATCGTGGATAAGGTTATTAATAGTAGGTCAAATTTAAAATAAGATTCAAATGGCTGAAGACTCAAAAGAAAAAACATTATTATGTTCATTCTGTGGAAAAAACCAAACAGAAGTTAAAAAGTTAATTGCTGGCCCATCGGTTTTTATCTGCGACGAATGTGTTGATCTTTGTAACGATATAATCGTTGAAGAAAATGATGTTGAAACAGATGCAATTAAGGGTAAGAAAGAAAAAAAGCGATACACTCCTAAGGAAATTTTTTCCAAACTAAGTGAACATATTATAGGCCAGGAAGGTGCAAAGAAAAGCTTAGCGGTCGCAGTTTATAATCACTATAAGAGACTAAGTTCATTAGGACAGGACAAAGAAGATCCGGTCGTTATTTCAAAGAGCAACGTCCTTTTTATCGGGCCTACTGGCTCAGGTAAGACTCTTCTAGCTCAGACTCTCGCAGAGTTTCTAGATGTCCCCTTTGTAATGGCAGATGCAACAACCTTAACAGAGGCTGGCTATGTTGGTGAAGATGTAGAAAATGTAATGCAAAAACTTCTACAAAAATGTGATTATGATGTCGAAAAGGCGCAAAAAGGAATTATTTATGTAGACGAGGTGGATAAAATCTCAAGGAAGAGTGAAAATCCATCAATTACCAGAGATGTGTCCGGTGAAGGCGTTCAGCAAGCTTTATTGAAGTTGATTGAGGGAACAGTTGCATCAATCCCTCCCCAAGGTGGAAGAAAACACCCTAACCAGGAATTTGTTCAGTTAGATACAACCAATATTCTGTTTATTTGTGGAGGTGCATTTGATGGCCTAGAAAAAATAATACAACAGAGGACAGAGGAAAATAGTATAGGTTTTGGCGCAGTTGTTCATGGTGAGGATGAAAGTAAAGAAATTGGAAAAATAATTGCAAATGTTGAGCCTGAAGACCTTATTAAGTTTGGTTTAATTCCTGAATTTATTGGTCGCCTGCCAGTCATTGCCTCACTTCAGTCCTTAGACAAAGAGGCACTTATTAAAATTCTCACAGAGCCTAAGAATGCATTAACGAAACAATTTAAAAAATTATTTTATATGGAAGGCGTTGAGCTTGAATTCCGTCCCGAAGCAATTGATGAAATTGCATCACAGGCAATTTTAAGAAGAACAGGAGCTAGAGGATTGAGATCAATTATGGAAGAATCACTCAAAGAAGTTATGTTTGAGTTACCTGGAGTAAGAAATTTAAAAACTGTCGTAATAGATAGGGCTTCAATTAAAGATAAAACAAAACCTTATTTCGTTTACTCAGAAGAGCAGAAAAAGAATAACGCGATTTAAAATAGTCAATTTAACTTGATATTATAAAAATCACCTCCATAATTTATGTATTCCACACTAAGAGAATAGTAGAAAAATATGAATAAATCATACCCAATGCTGCCTTTACGAGATGTTGTTGTATACCCACATTTAGTGATCCCACTTTTTGTTGGAAGAGACAAATCTATTTCTGCTATTGAAAAGGCAAACAATGGAGATAAAAAAATACTTTTAGTCGCGCAAAAATCTGCAAATCAGGATGAACCGAAGGCTAAAGATTTATACAAAATAGGGACATTAGCAACCATTATCCAAACGCTTAAGTTACCTGATGGAACCGTTAAAGTTTTAGTAGAGGGGCTTAAAAGAGCAAACATAAAAAAACTCATACAAACAGGCGACTATTGGACAGCAGAAGCAGCAATCGTTAAAATAAGAGAACCTAAAGATAAAAATACTAAAGCTTTTATGAGGTCTGTTTTTTCTCAATTTGACCAGTACGTTAAGCTAAATAAAAAAATTCCACCAGAAATATTATCCTCACTGACGTCGATTACTGAACCTGGAAGATTGGCAGACTCAATCGCTGCTAATCTCTCATTAAAGTTATCCGAGAAACAAAAAATACTTGAAACATTTGAAGTAAAAAAACGCCTTAATTTGCTTTTGGAACTTATGGAAGCTGAAATTGATATTCTTCAGGTTGAGAAAAAAATTAGAGGGCGAGTTAAAAAGCAAATGGAAAAGTCACAAAGGGAATATTATTTAAACGAGCAAGTTAAAGCAATTCAAAAAGAACTAGGCGATTCTGATGAAGGGGTAGAATTCGATGAACTGCAAGATAAAATTAATAGCACAGAGATGTCTAGTGATGCTAAAGATAAATGTTTATCAGAACTTAAAAAGCTAAAGATGATGTCACCAATGTCTGCTGAGGCTTCCGTTGTTAGAACCTATATTGAAACAATCGTTAACCTCCCATGGAATAAAAGCACAAAAATTAACCATGATTTAAGTAGTGCTGAAATTACCTTAGACAATGATCACTTCGGGCTCGATAAGGTTAAAGAGCGTATCGTTGAATACCTTGCTGTTCAGCAAAGAGTAGATAAATTCAAAGCACCTATTTTATGCCTTGTTGGGCCTCCTGGGGTTGGAAAAACATCCTTAGGACAGAGTATTGCTAAGGCAATTAATCGAAAATTTATACGAATGGCTCTTGGTGGAGTTAGAGATGAGGCTGAAATAAGGGGTCATAGAAGAACTTATATAGGTTCGATGCCAGGCAAGATCTTACAGAATATGGCAAAGTCAGGAGTTACTAATCCTTTATTTCTTCTTGATGAAGTTGATAAAATGGGCCAAGACTTTAGAGGTGATCCATCTTCAGCATTACTTGAGGTGCTAGATCCAGAACAAAACCATACATTTAATGATCATTACGCGGAAATTGAATATGATCTATCTAATGTTATGTTCGTAGCAACTGCAAATTCAATGAATATACCTGAACCACTTCTTGATCGAATGGAAATAATAAGACTGCCTGGCTACACAGAAGCAGAAAAGGAAAGTATTGCCAATAAACACCTTCTCCCAAAACAATTAAAAGCCCACGGTTTAAAAAAATCTGAAATTAAAATTACTGGCAAGGCTATCAAAGATATCATTCAGTATTATTCAAGAGAAGCCGGTGTAAGAAAACTTGAGCAAGAATTGTCAAAAATATGTAGAAAGGCTGTAAAAAAATTGCTCACAGATAAAAAAACTATATCCATAAACGTTAGTAATAAAAACATACAAGATTACCTAGGTGTTAAGATTTTTGATATTGGCCTTGCGAGTAAAAAGAATCAAATAGGTCAGGTGACTGGTCTTGCATGGACTCAAGTGGGCGGTGAATTGTTGACTATTGAAGCGGTAGTTGTTCCTGGAAAAGGAAAAACAATCATAACTGGTAAGTTAGGAGATGTGATGCAAGAATCCATTCATGCAGCGATGAGTGTCGTAAGAAGCAGGGCAGATGCTCTGGGCATTGATAAAGATTTTTATGAAACAAAGGATATACATATTCACTTTCCTGAAGGTGCTACTCCAAAAGATGGACCAAGTGCTGGCATAGGAATTACTACAGGAATAATTTCAAGCTTAACAAATATACCTGTCTTTAACGATGTTGCTATGACAGGTGAGATAACTTTAAGGGGTGAGGTACTTCCTATCGGAGGATTAAAGGAAAAGCTATTAGCAGCTCATAGGGGTAATCTTAAAAAGATTTTAATACCGGAGCAAAACTTGAAAGATTTGGTAGACGTTCCTTCTGACGTAAAAGATTCATTAAACATAATCCCTGTCAGATGGATTGATCAGGTTATTAAGTTAGCTTTAACAAGACAGCCAAGCAAGAAAAAGGGTAAAGCTAAAACCAGTCATGGGGCTGATAAGAAGTTTGTTGAAATTGATAAGCCGATTGCCCACTAGTTAGTCCGCATTTTGCTAGCATTGTTGTTAACTTTATTGTAAAATTGCCGGGCTCAAATTCGACAATTTGGGTGCTTAGCTCAGTTGGTAGAGCGTCGCCCTTACAAGGCGAATGTCACAGGTTCGAACCCTGTAGCACCCACCAGTTTAGGAGTGGTAGTTCAGTTGGTTAGAATACCGGCCTGTCACGCCGGGGGTCGCGGGTTCGAG
>CAJXQA010000019.1 GCA_913058475.1 uncultured Nitrosomonadales bacterium | reverse complement strand
AAACTTTCTTCCCCAGGCCAATTATTATCAGGACAGATACCTTCTGCTCGAATGTAAGATAGTTTTTGGTTTTTTAAAATTAGCTCTAGCTGTTTATTATTTAATTTATTGTCTTTATCGTTTGTCTCTTGGCTCATTGGGTTATAGGCTGTTAAAATCGCTGCCTCACTTACCCCATATCCTTCATATAGCTTATTAAGACCTGAACTTTTGGCACCAATATTTATTACAAATAGTGGTTTTTCGTAAATATGATAATTCGCATCTGTGTATGATTGAATGTCTACTGGACTTATCTTCGTAAAGTTAGGCTCTTTTTTTGTTGCCACCAAGTCGTCAGGCTTATCTAAATAATCTGCACGACCATGATTAACATCTGCGTGTTTTTGCTCATCAGCTCGAACTACTCTAATTACATCAAGTAACTTTGCATCGTCTGCTAACTTCCAATAATCTTTTGCAATTTGGGGTGCGTCGACATTTAAACTTAAATTTGAAGACACTTGCTCATAGTAGGAGGTATAACTGATTACAGCTTCATCCTCGAAATAACCAACAAGCCTATGGGCAGTTCTTGGGAAAAAAACATACAACAAAAAGTAAAAATTCCAAAAGATTGCTTGAGCAGCAAGAATAATCAGTCTTTCATACCACTTCGGTTGGGCAATCTCGATAAAAGTCATTAAATGCATTCGTTCATTTTCTGCTTCATCAAGAAGGATCTTTATCCAACCTCGATCACTTTGCATTTTTCTTAAACAAGTTAAATGAATCCACATCCCACCAACCATTCCTGGAACGGCAGCAACAGTTTCCAGAACAACCGCTCTATGCCCATAACGTTTTGCGAAAAATGTGTCGGCGAAAAAACGAAGAGTTTTTGTGATAATTAAAGCGATGTGGTCACTAATATTTTCAGGTGAGCGGTGTTGATGCATCAATTAGCCTTATAAAAGGTCGTATTTTAAATTAAATAATAATCTTTCGCGAGTAATAAATATTTAAAAAATAGTTAGTTAGATTTTTTTTGATCGTTTCTAATGTTTTCAATTATGTAATTTGTAATATCAATAGCATTCTGTTCACCACCGGCCATTGTGCTTGAAGTCATATAGTTTCCATCAATAATAATTGTTGGTACGCCTGTAGCCCCAGCCTCTTTAAAAATTTTGTAAGATTTTTTTAATTTCGTATCAATCGCAAAGCTATTAAAAGCTGATTTAACTTCTTTTTTATCAAGTTTGCCATTTAAAGTAACCCAGTCGATCAGTGCTTTTTCATTATTTGGATCCAGGTCTTTCTCTTTATGGATAGCCTCAAATAACTTTTCATGTAATTGTTTTTCCAAACCAAGCGTTTCTAATGCGTAGTAAGCTTTTGCTCCTGGAACCCAACTTTTTCTGGGAATAGCAGGTACTCTTTTAAACACAACGTCATCAGGAAGTGCCTCTGCCCATTTATCTAGGTACGGGTCCATGGTATAACAATGAATACAGCCATACCAAAATAATTCGATTACTTCTATTTTCCCTGGAGAGGAAGTTTCAATTTTATTTTTAGTTTGTTTAAAATTTTCATTAAATTTTGGTTCAACAGCAAAAGCAAGTCCAGATAACAATAGTGATAGTAATAAAATGTACTTCTTCATAGTTTTATTCCTTTTATTTAGTAATCTTTAGGTGTGGTTAATTTAATTAAGTTCGCTTTAAATCCTTCAAGAAAGAGTTTTTCACGGTTGTCTTTTGCATTGTCATAATTTTTATAGGGACCAACACTTACCCTATGAAAAGTATTTACTCCAATTTCAGCTGTCATTACAACAGATTCGTAACCCATCAGCGCTAACCGAGCTTTTAAATTGACAGCGGCTCTCTTTTCTGAAAATGCGCCAACTTGAATATAGTAAAGAATATCTCTATCATTTTTAAGCAGAGTTTCTTGTGTTTCTCCAGAAGATTCAGCATAAGCAACTATATTGGTATCTTCGTCAATATTAATTACATCCTCATCACCTAAGGCGGAGTTAACTTCAATGCATGACCCTTCAGTTTTTTTGGATTCAAAAGGGCTTTTTCCACTTGTTACCAAAAGGGTAATAATGATAGCAACCACTATGCCAAGAAAGACACCAAAAAATAGTCCATTTGCAAAGGGTGTTCCTTTATTTTTTTTTTGTTCACTAGTTTCTTTGTTATCAATCATTCTATTTCCTCTTTACATTTTATTAGGCGCACTAATACCTAGCAACTTCAATCCATTACTTAATATAAATTGTGTTGCGCGAATAAGGGCAAGCCTGTTTTCCATAATATTTTTATCATCAATAAGAAATTTTGTATCATTATAGTAGCTATGAAATTCTGCAGCGCAATCTTTAAGATAGTTAGCAATTTGGTGGGGTGCTAATTCTTCGGCAGCCTGAAAGACTACTTCTGGAAATTCACTAATGCTCTTTATAAGTCTTAATTCACTTAAATTTTTTAAGCTGTCTCCATTGGTAACAGAAAGGCTCTCTTTATTACCATTCCATTGTTCAAGTACCCTTGAGATTCTGGCATGAGCATATTGAATATAATAAACTGGGTTTTCATTGTTTTTTGTTTTGGCAAGGTCAATATCAAAAATAAGCTGTGAATCTGGTCTCCTTGCTGTTAAAAAGTACCTAGTTGCATCACAGCCAACTTCATCGATAAGGTCTCTCAAAGTTACATAGCTCCCTGCTCTTTTTGAAATCTTAACTTCCTTTTTGTTTTTCATTACAGTAATCATTTGATGAAGAATATATTCAGGCCATTTCAGAGGAATCTGCATATTAAGTGCCTGTAATCCCCCTCTTACACGATTAATTGTGCTGTGATGGTCGGCTCCTTGTTCGTTAATGACCCTTTTAAAACCTCTCTTCCATTTATCAAGATGATAAGCAATATCAGGCACAAAATATGTATACTCACCATCAGTTTTCCTCATTACTCTATCTTTATCATCACCAAATGAAGTTGTTTTGAGCCATAAGGCGTCATCTTTTTCATACGTATGACCATTTTCGATTAACATTTTTACAATTTGATCGACTTGACCGTTTTTATATAAGGAAGATTCAAGGCTGAAAACATTAAAATCTACATTAAATGCTTCAAGGTCCAAATCTTGTTCATGGCGAAGATAGGCAACACTAAATTCTTTGAGAGCTTGAAGATTTTCAATATCCCCTGATGGACGAATCATATTGCTTTTAAAATTAAACTCCGCCTTACTTAGGAATCCATCTGCAATCTCATTTATATATTCACCTTGATAGCCATCTTTTGGAAATTCTTCATCAGTTGGACCAATTTTTTTTGCCCTTGCTTGGACAGACAAACTTAATGAGTTAATTTGTGCACCGGCATCATTATAATAAAATTCTTTCGTTACATCCCAGCCTGTAGCGTCCAAAAGTCGTGCGATAGAGTCTCCGATAGCAGCGCCTCGACCGTGACCTACATGAAGTGGTCCCGTTGGATTAGCAGATACAAATTCAACCTGTACTTTTTGTTTTTTACCAAAGGAAGACTTACCAAAATTTTCCTTTTCCATCAAAATTAAATTGATTAATTTAACTCGCGCTTCTGAACTTAAGAAAAAATTAATATAACCAGCCCCTGCTATTTCAACTTTTTCTATTAATGGAGAAGCTGGAATGCGTTTGACTATTTCATCGGCTATCACAAGGGGTGGTTTTTTTTGAATTTTTGCTAATGGAAGACTAACATTGGTAGAGAAGTCACCATGCTGAATTTTTTTTGGCCTACTAACTTGAATGATATTTTTATCAAAATTTTTAACTAACTCTTTAATAGCATTATCAAGTAAATTGGTTAGATAATCTTTCACAAGGTTACAATATAAATATAAAAAAACATTTTACCCTATCTATTGTTGTTGTTGTGTGATTGAGGAACTTTCTTAAATTGAGTAAAGATCAAAAAATATTAAAAATTGCTTTAGATGTTCCCGTCAATAAGTTCTTTGACTATATCTCTAATCATGGAAATATAAAAATTGGGCAGTATGTAAAGGTTCCTTTTGGTAAAAGAACGTTGATAGGGATTTGTTGTGAAATAGCACATGAATCGATTGTGCCTGCTGATAAACTTAAATCAATTGACAGCATAGAATCTGAAATTATTTTTGATGCGCCCATGTTAAAACTTCTATATTTTGTGTCTGATTACTATCAACACCCTATTGGCCAAACCATAATGTCTGTTGTACCAAGTAGAATAAAAAAAAATTCATTAACCTCAAAAAAGAAAGAATTATTATTTAAAGCAAATAAAAGTCTCACTAATGAAGTTATTGACAGTCTTCCTGCAAGACAGCTTCGTTTGAAAAAAGTGGCCCATGCAATTTTAAAAAAAGAGTTAAGACAAAAAGATTTAAACAAGCTTGTTTCAAATGGTTCTGAGTGTGTTAGCAAACTTGAAAGTATGGGATTAGTATCCTCAGAAGCATTCATCCCAACAATAAGAAGATCTCAAAAAGATCAGCCAGTTTTGAATAAAGAACAGAAATATGTGATTGATGAAATCAAAAATAATAAATCATTTAAACCTTGGTTAATTCACGGAGTAACAGCAAGCGGTAAGACAGAAATTTATATGAATTTGATAACGGAGTTTTTAGAGAATTCTCAAAATCAGGCTTTAGTTTTAGTACCAGAAATTAATCTGACACCTCAGTTAGAGGAAAGATTTAAAAATCGTTTCTTTGATAAAAAAATCGTGGTTCTACACAGTTATTTATCGGATATAGAGCGATTGGATAACTGGAGACAAGCAAAAATAGGTAATGCAGATATTGTCATTGGGACAAGATTAGGCGTTTTTACACCAATGCCTAATCTAAAAATCATAATTATTGATGAAGAACATGATCCCTCTTTTAAACAAAGTGAAGGGTTACGATATCACGCAAGAGATGTTGCAATGATGAGAGCAAAAAATTTAAATATTCCAATAATCTTGGGATCTGCAACACCCTCCTTAGAGACGTGGTACAAGGCAACGAATGCTAAACAAAATTTTCAATATTTAAAGTTAAACTCTAGGGCTGTTGATAACGCAACTTTACCAGCGATTAAAACAATCCAAGTTAATGATAAAACCAAGCTTGAAGTTTCAAAGGAAGTGATTGATGCAATTCAAAATAGAATAGACAAACAAGAGCAAACGATTGTATTTATAAATCGAAGAGGTTACTCACCCGTTTTAATTTGTTCGTCTTGTGGTTGGGTTGCTGAATGTGAGCGTTGTTCATCCCGATTAGTGGTACATCTTCAAAATAAGCGCCTTAAATGCCATCACTGTGGCTATGATCAAAAAATCACCAACGCATGTATTGACTGTGGCAACACAGACTTGTTTCCCTTGGGAACGGGAACTCAAAAAATAGAAGATGTATTGAAATATCATTTCTCCGAAGCAAAAATATCAAGAGTTGATCGTGATACTACATACTCAAAAAAATCTATTGAGGATCTTTATTTAAAAATGAACAATAGAGAAATAGATATTGTTATTGGCACTCAAATGTTAGCAAAAGGTCACGATTTTCCACATGTGACTTTAGTGGTTGTTTTGGACGCTGATAATGCCTTATACAGTCCAGATTTTAGGGCAAGTGAAAGATTATTCTCTCAACTGATGCAAGTCTCAGGTCGAGCAGGAAGAGGAAAAATTAAGGGTGAAGTTTTAATTCAATCTGTTTTTCCAAATCACAATTTATTTGAATCATTGAAAGCTCATGACTTTGATTCATTTAGCAATCAACTGCTAAATGAAAGAAAAAGCATGGGGTTATCACCCTTTAGCTACAATGCAGTATTTATGGTGAAATCTAAAAATTTAAACATGGCAAAACAATTTATTCATGATGTTACTGCTTGGGCAAAAGAGTCTTTAGTATCAACCATTAATGTCCTTGGCCCATCAAGACCAACAATTGAAAGGCTTAAAGGATTCGAGCGCTTTAACTTATATATACAAGCTTCTTCTCGAAAGGACCTTCATACAATGTTAAAGCCATGGATTTCTCAAATAAGACAACATCCACTTGTGAATCGAGTAAAATGGAGTGTTGACGTTGACCCGACGGATTTCTAAGTAATGAGACATTTGTTATCACCACCAAAAGTAATGACATTTTCTGCAACTGACCCCACAGGTGGCGCAGGTCTTCAGGCAGATATATTGACACTGGCAAGTATATATTGCCACCCTATTTCAATTACGACAGCAATTACTGTTCAAGACACAACCGGCGTTGAATTAGTATCACCTGTAGATTCGCAATTATTAAAACAACAAGCAATGACTATTCTAAAAGATGTAGAGGTTGCTGTATTTAAATTAGGTTTATTAGGAAGCCTTGAGAATATAAAAGCCATATCAGAAATCCTTGAAACCTATCCTGATATACCTGTCGTGCTTGACCCTATTATTGCCTCAGGCCGAGGTGATGTCTTAATGAATGATTCAATGAAGAAAGCGATGATTCGCTTGATATTTCCGCAGACAACGTTAATAACACCAAACAGCATAGAGGCGAGAAAATTAGTTTGTTATGATAATGAAGATTTTGAAAGTATATCAATTTCAGAAAGTGCCGAACGATTGTTTAATCTAGGGTGTAAAAATCTTCTCATCACAGGTGGGGACGAAAAATCGGCTGCTGTCACAAATACTCTTTATTTAGAAAATGGTGAAATCATCCCTTTTGAATCAGAACGCCTTATTGACGAGTACCATGGATCAGGATGTACTTTAGCTTCTTCTATTGCTGGATTTTGCGCTCAAGATTATTCTTTAAAAGAGGCTGTAAATGAAGCGATACACTTTACTTCACTTGCTTTAAAAAATGCATTTAATATTGGACATGGCCAATTAATCCCCGATAGATTTCATTGGATATTTAATAATAGTTTGTATGAGGAAGATGAGGATGGCGATAATCCAACCCACCATTAAAGGTATATATGCAATTACACCAGATCAGAAAAATACTGAAATTCTGTTAAAACAAGTAAGAGATTGTTGTGAGGGCGGCATCAATATTTTACAATATCGATCTAAATCGCTTCCTTGGAAAACAAGACTCGAACAAGCGAAGGAAATAAAAAAGGTGACTGACGAGTACCAAATACCATTGATAATAAACGATGATATTGATATTTGCTTACAATTAGATACTTTTGGTATACATTTGGGCAAAGATGATGAAAGTATCAAAAATGCACGTTCAGCCCTTGGGGCTAATAAATGTATAGGCATGTCCTGTTATAATCGAGTAGATAGAGTAGAAATGGCAATAAGAAATAAAGCTGATTACATTGCTTTGGGAGCTTGTTTTGAAACTAAAACTAAACCTACTGCTCCTATAGTATCTCTAGAAATGATTAGAAGGGTAAGACAAAAATATGATATTCCTACAGTGGCAATCGGAGGGATAACTATTGATAATATAGGATCTTTGAAAGAAACGGGCATTCAATGTTTTGCGCTAATAAATAGTATATTTTCTTCTACGAACATCATATCGACAATTAAACAATTTAAGTCAAAAATTTAAGATGAATAAAAATAAAGAGTTATTTGAACAATCAGAAGTATTTATCCCAGGAGGTGTTAATTCACCTGTTAGAGCATTTGGTTCCGTGGGCGGGACGCCTATATTTTTTAAGGCTGGGATGGGTAGTCGTCTTATTGACGAAAATGATAAAGAATATATCGACTATATTAATTCATGGGGTCCCATGATTGTTGGGCATGCACACCCAGAAATTATTAATGCAGTTAAAGATACAGCAGAGTTTTCATTGTCATTTGGCGCGCCGACATCAAGAGAACTCACAATGGCAGAATTACTCGTTAAATTAGTTCCAAGTATAGAGCAAGTGAGATTAGTCAGTAGCGGGACAGAAGCAACGATGAGTGCGATTCGTGTTGCGAGAGGCTACACCAAAAGGGATAAAATTTTAAAATTTGAAGGTTGTTATCATGGGCACGCAGATTCTTTACTAGTAAAAGCGGGTTCTGGTGCTTTGACTTTTGGGCAACCAAGCTCAGCAGGCGTTCCTGCTGATACAGCAAAACATACTCACACCCTTGAATATAATAATGTCACAGCCCTTGAGGAATGTTTTAAAAAGATGGGCCACGAATTGGCTTGCGTCATTATTGAGCCAGTAGTCGGAAATATGAACTTAATAGTGCCAAAAATAGCATTTTTAAATAAACTAAGAGAGCTATGCACAAAATATGACACGGTATTAATATTCGATGAAGTGATGACAGGATTCAGAGTGGCATTAGGTGGAGCGCAATCTTTATATAATGTAACGCCAGATATGACGACACTAGGTAAGGTAATAGGAGGAGGTTTACCTGTAGGTGCATTTGGAGGAAAAAAAGAAATAATGCAACAACTTGCCCCATTGGGACCAGTCTATCAAGCTGGCACATTGTCAGGAAACCCGGTCGCAGTCTCTGCAGGTATAAAAACTTTAGAACTAATCCAAAAACCCAATTTTTTTGAAAACCTCTCAAAAACTACAAAATCTCTTGTTGAAGGCCTTATTGAGGCAGCCAGGACAAATAATGTTGAATTTTCTGCTCAAAGTGTAGGCGGCATGTTTGGTTTTTATTTTAGCGCTCAGCCACCTGAATCTTTTGAAGAAGTTATGGTCTCTAATAGAGAAAAGTTTAATAAGTTTTTTCATTTAATGCTTGATCAAGGAATTTACTTTGGTCCGTCGGCTTTTGAAGCAGGGTTTGTTTCTTCAGCCCACAGTACGGATGATATTAACCAAACCATTAAGGCCGCAGAAGTTAGCTTTAAAAAGCTTAAATAAAAACAGAAAAATTTATCTAGAACATTGAATTAACAAGGAAAAAACGATAACATTGTCATCCGATTTAATAAATAATTTTTTGTAAGCATGAAGCATTATCTTAAACAAAAAAAACAAGGCTTATACAATCCAATTAACGAGCACGATTCCTGTGGGGTTGGATTTGTAGCGAATATTCATGGTAAACAAAGTCACAAAATTGTTTCTCAAGGCCTTGAACTATTAACTAACTTAACTCATAGGGGTGCCACTGGGTATGACCCTAAATTGGGCGATGGTGCAGGAATTTTAATTCAAATTCCCGATGTTTTTTTCAAAAATGAATTTGAAGCAAGTGGCTTAAAGCTTCCACCTCTAGGTGAGTATGCTGTTGGGATGTGTTTTCTTCCTCAAATTAAAAAAAATCAAGAGTTGTGTGAATCGAAAATTAGACAAATTATTGAAGATGAAAATCAAGTTTTTATTAGCTGGCGTGATGTGCCATTTAATAATGATGATATTGCTGAGGCTGCAAAGGACGTTCAACCAATAATAAAACAAGTATTTATAGAGAGAAATAAGAGCTTAGCTAATCAAGCAGCATTTGAAAGAAAATTATTTGTAATTAGAAAAAGAATTGAGATAGAAATTGGTAAATTTTCATTAGACGATCCTGCAAATTTTTATATCTCCTCAATGTCATCAAGAACTGTCGTATATAAAGGCATGCTTATGGCGCATGAGGTTGGAGAATTTTTCCCTGATCTTGTTGATGAATCAGCCATATCCGCTATCGCACTGGTACATCAAAGATTTTCTACCAATACGTTTCCGGCTTGGGAGCTTGCGCACCCTTATAGAATGATTGCTCATAATGGTGAAATTAATACGGTTAGGGGAAATATTAATTGGATTAAAGCCAGGGCAGGAAAAATGGAATCAATGCTTCTAGGAGAAGATTTAGAAAAATTGTGGCCACTAATAGATGAAACTCAGTCAGATTCAGCAAGTTTTGATAATTGTTTGGAGTTATTGGTAGCCGGCGGATACAGCCTCCCCCATGCCATGATGATGCTTGTGCCAGAAGCTTGGTCCGATAATCCATTAATGAATGATGATCGAAAAGCCTTCTATGAATATCATGCAACCAAAATGGAACCATGGGATGGACCTGCAGCAGTCGCTTTCACGGATGGGCAAATGATTGGAGCGACACTTGATAGAAACGGACTAAGGCCAGCAAGATATTTGATGACCGATGATGGTGTTGTCATGATGGCTTCTGAGATGGGCGTATTAAAGTTTCCCGAAGAAAAAATTGTGAAAAAATGGCGCCTAGAGCCCGGTAAAATGCTTTTAATTGATTTACAAGAGGGCAGATTAATAGACGATGATGAAGTAAAAACGCTTTTATCAACAGCAAAACCTTATAAGAAAAAAATTAAAGATTCACGATTTTGTTTGTCAGATTTGGTTTTAAAAACTGAAGATTTTTCCTTAAATGAGTCGATTTTAGATACTCAACAAGCATTTGGTTATTCGCAAGAAGACATTAACTTTATAATCAAACCCATGATTGATGCTGGTATGGAACCATCTGGATCTATGGGAAATGATGCGGCACTTCCCGTGTTGTCGAATAGACCTAAGTTAATTTTCAATTATTTTAAGCAGCTCTTTGCGCAAGTTACTAATCCACCAATTGATCCTATACGTGAAAATATCGTGATGTCTTTAATGACTTTTATTGGCCCAAAGCCAAACTTATTTGATCAAACAGAGGATACTGTTTCGCCAAGGCTTGAGGTGAGCCAACCAATTTTAACAATAAGTGACCTAGACAAATTAAGTTCGATCGAAAACCTAACCGATAATAAGTTTAAATCTTGTACGATAGATATTACTTTTGAAATGAAAAAAGATCAGTCGCTTGAAGCTTCACTTGTTAAAAAGTTGGATAGAATTTGTAAGCTTGCAAAAGAATCTATAGAAAACAATAATATAATAATTCTTTCTGACAGAAATTTATCAAAAACAAGAATGGCTGTCCCAGCTTTATTAGCTTGCTCAGCGACTCATCAATACTTGATTGCTGAAGGCTTAAGAACACACACAGGTTTGGTTATCGATACCGGATCTGCAAAAGAAATTCATCATTTTGCATTACTTGCAGGCTATGGAGCGGAGGCTGTTTGTCCTTGGTTAACATTCAAAACGATTGATAATATCTCAGACGATTTTGTTGTCGCTCAAGATAATTATATAAAGGCGGTTGGAAAAGGTCTATTTAAGGTCATGTCAAAAATGGGTATCTCAACTTATCAGTCATATTGCGGGGCACAAATTTTTGAGGCTGTCGGTTTAAATCAAGATTTTATTAATCAATATTTTAGAGGCACATCGACAAATATTGAGGGTATTGGAACAAAGGAAATTGCTGAAGAAATGAGCAGAATTCACCAAAAGGCATTTGGTGATGACCCTGTATTAATAAATTCACTCGATGCTGGAGGTGAATATGCTTTTAGAATTAGAGGTGAGGAGCATATGTGGAATCCTGAGTCAATTGCGAAACTCCAACATGCAACGCGAACGAACCAATATGAGACATACAAAGAATATGCGCAGTTAATAAATGACCAAACTAAAAAACATAAAACCTTAAGAGGTCTCTTTAGTTTTAAGAAAAAAACAGCTATCAATCTTGATGAGGTAGAGTCGGCTAAAGATATTGTAAAAAGGTTTGTCACGGGAGCGATGTCATTAGGATCGATTTCCACAGAAGCCCATGCCACTTTAGCAATTGCGATGAACCGAATAGGGGGTAAATCCAATACAGGTGAAGGCGGAGAAGATAAAAAGCGCTTCTTCCCCGTTAAAAAAGATTCATCGATCGCGAAACATTTAGGAAGCGAAATAATAGAGTCCGATTTTAAATTAAAAGCAGGCGACTCTATGCGATCAAAGATAAAACAGGTCGCATCAGGTCGATTTGGAGTAACAGCAGAATACTTATCAACGGCTGATCAAATACAAATTAAAATGGCTCAAGGTGCGAAACCTGGAGAAGGCGGTCAATTGCCTGGTCATAAAGTAAGCACATATATCGCGAAATTAAGGTTTTCGGTGCCCGGAGTAGGTTTGATATCACCTCCACCTCACCATGATATTTATTCAATAGAAGACTTAGCTCAATTGATTCATGATTTAAAAAATGCCAATCCACAAGCGAGCATATCTGTAAAACTTGTTTCAGAAACAGGGGTGGGAACAGTAGCAGCAGGTGTTACGAAAGCAAAATCTGATCATATTGTGATTGCCGGCCATGACGGCGGCACAGGTGCTTCACCTATATCTTCAATCAAACATGCAGGGACGCCTTGGGAATTGGGTTTGGCAGAAACACAACAAACCTTAGTACTTAACCAGCTAAGAGGAAGGGTGATTCTTCAAGTCGACGGTCAAATGAAAACCGGGCGAGATGTAGTCATCGGTGCATTGCTTGGGGCAGAAGAATTTGGTTTTGCGACAGCACCACTTGTTGTCGAGGGTTGTATCATGATGAGAAAATGTCATCTTAATACCTGCCCTGTCGGTATTGCCACTCAAGATCCAATATTAAGAAAAAGGTTTGCAGGTCAACCAGAACACGTCGTCAATTTCTTCTTTTTTGTTGCCGAAGAAATTCGGGAAATAATGGCATCACTTGGAATTAAGAAGTTTAATGACTTAGTGGGAAGAAGTGATTTGCTTGATACAAAAAAAGGCATTGATCATTGGAAGATTCAAGGGCTAGATTTTTCAAAAATTTTCTACCAACCTGATATGGGTAAAGAAGTATCAAGATACAATACAGAAACTCAATACCATGCAATAGACAAAGCGCTTGATAACGAGTTAATTAGACGCTCAAAGAATACAATCAAATCAAAAGAACCTTGTGAATTTACTATGCCTATTAGTAATACGAACCGAACGGTAGGTACTCTTTTATCTCATGAAATTGCTAAAACATATGGCAATGAAGGGCTTCCTGATGATTCTATTAAAATTAATTTAGAGGGAACAGCAGGTCAAAGTTTTGGAGCTTTTTTAGCAAAAGGTATTACCTTTAATTTATATGGAGAAGGAAACGATTATGTTGCCAAAGGATTATGTGGCGGTAAAATTGTGATCAGGCCTCCACAAAGTTTTAAAGGGATTGACGAGAAAAATATTATTGTTGGAAACACCGTCATGTATGGAGCGACATCGGGCGAAACATACTTTAGAGGTGTAGCTGGAGAACGTTTTTGTGTCAGAAACTCAGGGGCAGCTGCTGTCGTAGAAGGGGTAGGTAATCATGGCTGTGAGTATATGACTGGCGGAACTGTGGTAGTTTTAGGTCAAACGGGACAAAACTTTGCAGCAGGTATGTCAGGAGGCGTAGCTTACATCTATGATCCAATGAGAAGATTTAGTCTACATTGTAATCCTGCTATGGTAACTTTAGAAAAGATTAAAAGAGAAAATGAACAAACCTCAGGCCCAAGACATTTAGATCAGGCCGATGAAAAAATTCTCAAGTCTTTAGTAGAGAAACATCTGCAATATACTGATAGTAAAGTTGCAAAAAAAATTATTGAACACTGGGAACAAGAGTTAGTCAATTTTATTAAAGTAATGCCAAACGAATATAAAAGGGCTTTAGATGAAATGTATACTGCTTCGACCAAGGAGGCCGCATAAATGGGAAAGGTAACTGGATTTTTAGACTTTCCACGACTTGCTGAGGGTTATGTAGCCCCTGCCGAAAGAGTAAAAAATTACAAAGAATTTATAATGCATCTTTCAGATGAGGAAGCAAAAACTCAAGGCGCACGTTGTATGGATTGTGGAATTCCATTTTGTAATAATGGATGCCCAGTAAACAATATTATTCCTGATTGGAATGATCTAGTATACAAGCAAGACTGGTTAGGTGCGTTGGAGGTATTACACTCAACAAATAATTTTCCAGAATTTACCAGTAGAATTTGTCCGGCACCATGCGAATCAGCCTGCACGCTTAACATTAATTCAGACCCTGTTGGCATCAAGTCAATAGAACACGCAATCATAGATAAGGCATGGGAAAATAATTGGGTATTGCCTCAAGTCCCAAAAAATAAAACAGGAAAAAAAATAGCAATTGTTGGTTCAGGCCCTGCAGGAATGGCAGCTGCTCAACAATTAGCCCGTGTTGGCCATCACGCGGTTGTGCTTGAGAAAAATGACCGTATTGGTGGATTGCTAAGATATGGAATCCCAGATTTTAAGATGGAGAAAATACATATCGACAGAAGAGTTAAGCAAATGGAAGAAGAGGGGGTTGTATTTAAAACAAACCAAAATGTGGGTATAAACATTAAGCCTGACGATCTCATGGATGAATATGATGCAGTTATTCTTGCCGGAGGAGCAGAGTGGCCAAGAGACCTTCCAATACCAGGGAGAGATTTAGATGGCGTACATTTTGCAATGGACTTCTTACCGCTGCAAAACAAGGTTGTCGCAGGCGATAAATGTGACGATCAAATCATGGCAACAAATAAACATGTTGTTGTAATTGGAGGGGGTGATACAGGTTCAGATTGTGTTGGAACTTCAAATCGACATGGTGCTGCTTCCATTTCACAATTTGAATTAATGCCGCAGCCTCCAGAAAGTGAGAACAAATTATTAGCGTGGCCATATTGGCCCCTTAAGATGAGAACATCAAGTTCACATGAGGAGGGTTGCGATAGAGATTGGTCGATTGCAACAAAATCATTTGTTGATGATGGCAACGGTAAAGTTAAGGAGTTGATTGCCAGTAAAGTTAAATGGGAAGATGGGAAAATGAAGGAAATTCCTGGATCTGAATTTAAATTAAAAGCGGACCTTGTTTTACTTGCGATGGGTTTTATTAGTCCCCAGCAAAAAATTCTAGATCTATTTAATGTAGATAAAGATCAACGAGGAAATGCAAAGGCTGATACTGAGGGGGAGAGCTCATATGCTACCTCTAAGAAAAAAGTGTTTGCTGCAGGCGATATGAGAAGAGGACAATCTCTTGTAGTATGGGCAATTAGAGAGGGGCGACAATGTGCTCGATCTGTCGACGAATTCTTGATGGGCTCAACGACTCTACCTCGATAAAAAGCACTGCCCTCAAATTAATGACAAAAATAATAAACGACTCTTTTCTAAAAACATTAAGAAGAGAAGCAACTCCTTATACCCCCGTATGGATGATGAGACAGGCGGGCCGATATCTCCCAGAATATAGAGCATCAAGAAAAACAGCAGGAAGCTTCCTAGAGCTTTGTAAAAACAAAAACTTCGCAACAGAAGTGGCATTGCAGCCACTTGATAGATACCCATATTTAGATGCCGCTATTTTATTTTCAGATATTTTAACGGTACCCGATGCAATGGGATTAGGACTTCACTTCGTAGAAGGGGAAGGACCTAAATTTAAATATCCTCTGCAAGATGAGGAAGCAATTTTTAAATTAGATATTCCGGATGTTGAGGAAAGTTTGAAATATGTGTTTGATGCTGTTAAATCAATAAAAGATGCGCTTAATGGCAGAGTCCCTCTTATAGGTTTTTCAGGAAGCCCTTGGACCTTAGCTACCTATATGATTGAAGGTCAAGGAGGAACAGATTTTATGAGAATTAAGAAAATGATGTATTCTCGACCTGACTTAATGAATCACATTTTAAAAATAAACGCCGAGACAGTATCAAGATATCTAGCATGCCAAATAGAAGCGGGTGCTGATGTGGTTATGTTGTTTGATACCTGGGGAGGCATTCTTTCTCATCATGAATATGAGCATTATTCGTTAAATTATATGAAAGTCATTATTTCAAATCTAAATATCTTAGGTTTTGAGAAAATCCCTAAAATTATTTTTACTAAAGGCGGTGGCCAATGGATTGCCAAACAAGCAAAGATTGGTGCTGATGGCATAGGGTTGGATTGGCAAACAAATTTAAATAAAGCAAGAAACGAAGTTAACGATCAAATTACATTACAAGGTAACCTTGACCCATCAATTTTATTGTCTGAACCCAAAGTAATTGAAGCAGCAGTAAAAAAAGTGCTGGATGATTACGGAGTTGGTGAGGGGCATATTTTTAATTTAGGGCATGGCATTACACAGTTTACGCCGGTAGAAAATGTTTCAGTAATGCTTGAAACGATAAGAAAATATAGTAAACAATTCCATTAAAATCTACTCTCTTTTTAGTGAAAGAGAATTAATACAATACCTTAATCCTGATGGTTCAGGGCCATCTGGGAATACGTGCCCAAGATGCGCATCACAGCAGTTACAAGTCACTTCAATTCTTGTCATGATATGAGTCGTATCAGCAGTATAAGCGATTGAGTTTTCTTGTAAGGGTTGCGTGAAGGAAGGCCAGCCTGATTGAGAATCAAATTTCTCCGAGGCATCAAAAAGAAGCGTTCCACAGCAAGCACAAGCATAAATCCCAGGCTCAAAACGTGAACACATTGCTGAGCTGAAAGCATGTTCCGTTCCTGATTGCCTTGTTATATAAAAAACATCATCACTTAATAATTTTTTCCATTCTTCCTCAGTTTTAATAACTTTATTCTCAGGTGCGGATACACCATTTTTAACAAAATTTTCAATGTCTTTCCAAGTCAGCATATTAATGAGTTAGTGTGTAGTTTTAGCATCAATACCAATTCCAGTTTGTGATCTAAAATATTGAGAATCGAATTTTTTAATTTCATTATATCCATTTTCAGACTTATCGAATGATGAAAATACCCAAATAGTTGTAAATGTTATTGTCATGGAAAATAAAGCCGGATATTTATAAGGAAAGATTGGGCTAGCATTTCCTAAAATATCTACCCAAACAACCGGCCCTAAAACGACAAATGTGATCGCGGAAAATAGTCCAAGAGACCCACCAATTACAGCCCCTTTAGTTGTCAGCTTTTTCCAGTAGATTGAGAGTAACAATAAAGGAAAATTTGCACTTGCTGCAATTGCAAAGGCTAGGCCAACCATAAAGGCAACATTCTGATTTTGAAAAATAATCCCAAGATAAATAGTTAAACCACCAAGCAGTATAGTTGCTAATTTGGAGATAAACATTTCATTTTTTTCACTTTGTTTTCCTTTTAGATAAGCATTAGCATACAAATCATGCGAAATTGCAGAGGCACCTGCAAGCGTTAATCCAGAAACCACAGCTAAAATTGTGGCGAATGCCACAGCAGAAATAAAGCCCAGTAATATTTCTCCTCCCACCGCATCTGCTAAATGAATTGCAGCCATATTGTTGCCTCCAATAAGGGTGTTAGAGGTATCAAGATATGCTGGATTATTTGAAATTAAAATAATGGCACCAAAGCCAATAATAAAGGTTAATAGATAAAAGTAACCGATGAATCCAGTTGCATATGCAACAGATTTTCTTGCCTGCATGGCATTAGGAACCGTAAAAAATCTCATTAAAATATGCGGTAGTCCAGCTGTACCAAACATCAAAGCAAGACCTAAAGAAACAGCTGAGATTGGATCTGAGATTAAGCCCCCCGGAGATAAAATAGTAATACCCTTTTTATGGATACTTGTAGCCTCATTAAAGAATAAATTTAAATCAAAATTAAATTGAAATAACACAAGTAAAGCAATAACAGTAGCGCCAAACAATAATAAAATGGCTTTGATAATTTGCACCCAGGTCGTGGCCAACATTCCACCAAATGTGACATATAAAATCATTAACCCTCCAACAATCATGACAGCCGAGTAATAAGGTAATCCAAAAAGAATTTCAATGAGTTTGCCGGCCCCTACCATTTGCGCGATTAAGTATAAAATGACGGTGGAAAGTGACCCACACGCTGCTAAAATCCTAATGGGACGTTGGTTAAGGCGAAAGGAAACTACATCAGCAAAGCTATATTTTCCAAGATTCCTTAAAGGCTCAGCAATTAATAAAAGAATAATGGGCCACCCAATTAAGAAACCAATTGAGTAAATTAATCCATCAAATCCTGTTAAATATACTAGCCCAGAAATGCCTAAGAAAGATGCGGCCGACATAAAATCTCCAGATATAGCTAATCCGTTTTGTAAGCCTGTAATATTTCCACCCGCTGTATAAAATCCATCTACAGTTGAAGACCTTTTTGAGGCCCAATAGGTAATGAGAAGAGTAACAGAGACAAACAAAACAAACATGATGATGGAAATATCATTATTCTCCCCATTGCCGTCACTGGCTAGTGATAGATTGCTAAATAATAAGATAGATAAAATTAATTTATTCATTACCTCTGATGACACTAATCTGTGGCTCTATAAATTTGTTGGCTAGATAAACATATATGACTGTAATGATGAATATCAAAAGAATAAGTACTAATCCCAAAAAAATTCCTAAGGAAATATTAGTATCAAATATAAAAGGACTAAACATTTCTGGTTTAAATGCAATGACACCAATAAAACAAAAATAAGGGACTATGGTTAAAAATAAAAGTGGGCGAATTATTTTTAACCTCAATTTAATTAGATCATTGAGCTGATGTTTATAATTTATCTGCATAATATAAAATTTAATCAAAAAAATAAGGTTACAGGATTGAATTCATATAACCAAATTAAAAATAATGATGCTATTAAGTTATTCTTAAAGCTTTATATATTCTCTGATGCGCTTTATTTGCGATAACTTTTCTATTATTTTTGCTAGATATTATTGGTAGTACAGATATCTGTGCTTTTAAATTCTTTATCCTTATTAAGGCTAACAATGATTGGGCAAGATTGATATCACCTGCATAGGAAGGAGCAGGGGTAAATTTACCATTAGAGGTATATCTTATAGCTAGAGGTAAAATATTTGTATTACAATTTATAGCTGTTTGAAAAAAATTACTTTTAAAGGGGAGCAATTTAGACCCATCCGTTGCAAAACCTTCAGGGAAAAAAAATATGCTGTCCATTTCATTTAACTTTTTCTCAATTTGGTTTGATGCGGTTGTGAGTGATTTTTTGTTACCTCTTTTTATATAAATCGTATTAGCACATTTAGTTAATTTGCCAATGACTGGCCAGCTTGCCACATCACCCTTTGATAAAAAAGAAATAGGAAAGATGGAGTTGATTAAAAAAATATCTATCCATGAGATATGATTGCTTACAATTAAAAAATGTTTACTGGATAAAAGTTTGTTTAAATCTTGGTTTATTTCCAAATGAATTTTTAGGATACTTAAAAGTCTTTTTGACCAGTTTCTTATGTATTTATTTTTTGGCTTATCATTGATATACAAAATATATAAAGCTTGAAAAAAACCGTAAAAAAGATGAATGATGATTAAAGAAAATTTAACCATGTAAGACTTTATATTTTTTTCAATGGATTCATTCGGCTTTTGGAAGCTTGTAAACATTTATATAATCACCCTGAGAAAAGCCCATAATTTTATTACCACCTGCAACAACGGCGATATATTGTTCCTTATCTATAACATAGGTGATGGGGGGTGCATTTACTCCAGCATCAATATAAGTTTGCCAAAGTAATGCCCCAGAAGCTGCATCGATGGCATTAAAATTTCCGTTTCCTTCACCCACAAATACTAAGCCCCCTTTGGTAGATAACGTTCCCCCAACAAGTGGCTGAGGTGTTTTATATTGCCATTGTATTTTACCTGTAGATAAATTAATTGCTGAAAGTAGCCCCCACTGAGGGTCATTTGTTGGCTCTGAACTAGTATATTCAGTAACTCCATTTTCAGTATTTTTTTCATGAAGCGTATATTTGATTGGCGCATGAATACCTGACACAAAAGCAAGGTTTAAATCCGAATTAATACTTATAGGAGACCAATTGGAACCCCCCAAAATACCAGGGTAGATAACAGTCCCCTCTTTTGATGCACCGGCAAAAAGATTACTCTGTGGAACAAATGCTTCTGACTTTAATATAAGAGCTCCCGTTTCTCTATTTATAATATATAACCATCCAGTTTTACTTGCTTGGGCGACAGCAGGTATAACTTGTCCGTCATGATATGCATAAAAAAGCACAGGCGGGCTTGCAACATCATATCCCCATATGTCGTGTGGAACTTGTTGGTAGTACCATTTCAATTTACCTGTTTCAGCATCAAGAGCGACGACTGATACGGTATATAAATTATCACCCGGTCGGGTTTCTGCACTCATTTGTGGGGAGGGATTTCCTGTGCCAAAGAAAAGGGTATTTGTTTCCTTGTCTATGGCGGGGGTTGTCCATGCCGACCCTCCTCCAAATTCTGCCGCATTAGGGTATTTTTCTAAGGTAGCTTTTTCATGATAAATATCTCTATTTAAAGTGACCCCGTCTTCAATAAAGTTGTTAAAATTTCCTTCCCATCCACTCTCCGGAATAGTATTAAATTGCCATACTTTCTGACCAGAATGTATATCGTAAGCTGCCAAAAAACCTGACCGTCCGTATTCCCCTGACACACCAACTACCGCACCCAATGGGGTATTAGCACCCTCTTCCTCTACATGAAGCCCATAGCCTACACCCGTAATTCCAATAATTACTTTGCCGTTATAGACAACCGGCGCCATAGAGATACCTACGCCAGTCCCACCGCTTATTTGTTTATCAGAATTGGCATCAGATTGATCAAGGTCATTAATAGATTCAGTTTCAACATTGTTTTTGACAACATTAATATCCCATATTTTTTCTCCCGTTTTAATATTAAGAGAAATAAGTCGAGCATCTACCGTACCAAAAAATAATTGTTTACCTTGGAGAGCAACACCCCTGTTTGATGGGCCACAACAAAGTTTCCAGTCAGGGTTAAGGTCATGTTCATAGCGCCAAATTTCATTTCCAGTTTTGGCATCCAAAGCGATTACATTATTGAAAGGGAGAGAAACGTACATGATTCCTTTGTGAACAATTGGAGTGGCTTGAAAAGTCGCCTTCACCCCAGTTTCAACTTGCCATGCTATTTCCAGAGTTTCAACATTCGTTTTATTAATTTGGGTCACTCTAGAAAAACGTTGATTACTTAAATCCATCCCATAAGAACTCCAATCTTGATCTGGCTGACCACAGCTGATTAAGAAAATGGCTAAAAGGCTAGAGATAAAAATATTTCTTAACATCTTAAAATTTAATAACATTCTATTTTTGTTTTTAAAACATTCATTTTATCAGCAATTATTTGTAACTCACTTTTATCTAAAGCATCTATTTGTAAATCTGTTTTTTGTTGAGAAGGACGCACCATACTATAAAGGTGAATCGCTTTAAGTTGCGTGGCATAAGGATCTAGAAATTTAATATACTCGTTTACAAAATCATCGGAGGGGAGTTTTTTATTTATTTTAAGTAAGCATGTCTGCACTATTGTAGGAGAAATAGAAATAGCACTTTTTAAATTTTTCTTTAAGCTTGCGATTGATAAATTAACACGATTTATCTTTAGAGCTTCTTTTGGATTTACATGGTCAATCTTAAACCAAACTTCATGATCAACGGCTTTCATATGTCCTAGGCCATGCTGAACATTTGTTTTATTTAAATAACTTCCGTTAGTAATTAATCTTAACTTAATAGTTTTTGATAGCTGGAACCTGTCTCTTATACACATCTCCGAGCCCAC
>CAJXQA010000018.1 GCA_913058475.1 uncultured Nitrosomonadales bacterium | reverse complement strand
ATTTTCAGTTGCCCCATTGAGCTTTGCGGCTGACGAAGTAGAAGATATTAAAGCACCTTCAATGCTTGATGAGTTTAGCTTTAGTGCAAACGTAGGCTTATATTCTGATTATGTATTCCGTGGATACACGCAAACACAAAATGAACCTGCTATTCAAGGTGGTTTTGATGTTGAGCACTCAAGCGGACTATACGTAGGAACTTGGGCATCCAATGTAGATTGGACAACGGCAGGTGATTACATGGATAAAAACAGTGTTGAGATTGACGTTTATGGTGGTTGGGCAACAGAACTTCCATTCGGTGGCATTGGCTTTGATATCGGTGTGCTTCAATTCTATTACCCTGGTGACAAAACTGCAGGTGCTGTAGATACAGATGCAACTGAAATTTATGTTGGGCTTAGCAAAGATTTCCTGGATGGTAAATTCTCTGCGAGTCTAACAAACTATGTTGTGGTGTCTGATGAAGCATGGGGCTTTGAAGATATGGATGGTGAAACATATACTGACTTAACGGTTGATGTTCCAATTGGCTCTACACCTTTAACAGTTTCAGGTCATGTTGGGTATCAAACATTTGGCGGTACAGACGGGTCTAAATATGACTACACTGATTGGAAAGTAAACGCAGATTATGCATTTAATGATAACTTTTCAGCAGGTGCGTTTTATACCGATACTGACCAGGATAAAGATAGGTGGACAGTAGATTCTACATTTCTTGGAGATAGCGTTTTTGGAGGTTACTTAAGCGCAGGATTCTAAACAATTATGATTAGGGAGTAGATTAAACCCTGCTCCTTTATTTAAATATTTAAGGGGAATAAATATGAAGTTAATTAGTGCAGTGATCAAGCCATTTAAGCTTGATGAAGTAAGAGAGGCCCTTTCTGAGATAGGTGTTCAAGGCATTACTGTCACAGAAGTGAAAGGCTTTGGTCGTCAAAAAGGCCATACAGAGCTTTACCGTGGAGCTGAGTACGTTATCGATTTCTTGCCGAAGGTAAAAATAGAAATTGCAGTCTCCGACAAACTCACAAAAAAAGTTATTGAGACTATTTCAAAGTCTGCACTCACTGGAAAAATTGGTGACGGCAAGATCTTTGTGATGCCACTTGATGAAGTTCAACGAATCCGAACCGGTGAAACCGGCGAAGATGCACTTTAAGGAGACAATCATGAATAAAATATTTTCTAAATTAGGAGTCATTGGTTTATTAAGCCTATTTCTTCTCGGTTTTACACAAACAGGTATATCAAATGAGGTATTTGATATCACCAAAGAAACAGTTTTAGTTGCAGAGCAAGATGTTCTAGTAGTGGAGGCAGCAGTTGAGGAGGTGCCTACAATAAACTCAGGCGATACCGCTTGGATGATTGTGGCAACCATATTAGTAATTGTCATGGCCATTCCTGGTTTGGCATTATTTTATGGTGGATTGGTAAGATCCAAAAACATGTTATCGGTCTTGATGCAAGTTTTTGTGACCTTTTCTTTAATGTCACTGTTGTGGGTTATCTATGGATACAGCGTGGCATTTTCAGATGGCACAGGTACACCTTGGGGACAAATGATTGCCGGTGGTTTTGGGGCAGCATTTTTAAATGGTATTACTCCTGACTCAGTATCAGGAACCATTCCTGAATTTGTTTTTGTTACCTTCCAACTTACTTTTGCAGCCTTAACTCCAGCACTGATTGTTGGTGGATTTGCTGAAAGGATTAAGTTCTCAGGCATGCTTTTATTTATGACAGGTTGGTTTACTATTGTCTATCTTCCAATATGTCACATGGTTTGGGGCGGTGGACTCATTGCTGAAATGGGCGCAATTGATTTCGCTGGCGGAACGGTAGTTCATATTAATGCGGGTGTCGCAGCATTAGTTTTAGCACTTTTAATTGGACCAAGATTAGGCTTTGGTAAAGAGCCAATGCCGCCACATAATATGCCAATGACTTTGATTGGTGCTGCCTTACTTTGGGCAGGTTGGTTTGGCTTCAACGTGGGGAGTGAATTAGCTGCCGATGGTGTAGCAGGTGCAGTAATGATTAATACGCAAATAGCAGCAGCAGCAGCAGTATTAGGTTGGTTACTCATTGAGACACTACAAAAAGGCAAAGCCTCATTGTTAGGTGGTGTATCTGGTGCGATTTCAGGACTAGTTGCGATCACTCCGGCTTGTGCGGTAGTGGGTCCGATGGGGGCAATCATCCTCGGCTTCGTAGCTTCCATATTTGCTTACTGGGCTTGTACTAGCCTTAAAAAAGCAATTGGTTACGATGACTCATTAGACGTATTTGGTATTCACGGTGTTGCCGGCATAGTCGGTGCACTAGGGTTAGCAATACTAATGGCACCAACATTTGGTGGAGTTGGTTTTGATGAGGGCGTATCAATGGCTTCACAATTTGTTATTCAAGCGAAGAGCGTAGGTATAACGATTGTTTGGTGTGCTATCGCAACCTTTGTTTTATATAAAATTGTCAATTCCGTTGTGGGTATGAGAGTTTCAGATGAAAGTGAAAGAACTGGACTTGATACTACTTCTCACGGAGAGACTGCGTACCACTCTTAATTATCCTCCTGTAATTTTAGAGTGACTAAAGGCCCACAATTGTGGGCCTTTTTTTTAAGTTAAGACAATATCACATTCATGATTTTACTTAGGGTATTTTCATAACAGAAAAGTAAATATCACATGTATATTATGTTCACTACTATTTATTTAGTAGAATTTAAAAAATTAAAAGGAGATCATATTATGTGGACAACACCAATTGCAACTGAAATGCGTTTCGGTTTTGAAGTAACAATGTACGTAATGAACAAGTAATCGTTTATTTACTTATGTTAAAAAAAGGAACTCTTGCAGTTCCTTTTTTTATGGGAGTTTAAAATCTTTAGGCAGTAAAACCCATATCCGGCCATCCTGTTTCATTTTGCCAGCCATTTTTCCAGCATTATTTCCTTGTCCCCAATAAAAGTCAGCTCTGACGCCTCCATTAATCGCTCCACCAGTATCTTGGGCAATCATAAGTTGCTTTATAGGGATATCGGTATTTGGCTTTGTTGTCTTTAGAAAAATAGGTGCACCAAGTGGAACATACTTTCGATCTATGGCAACAGATCTTTCAGCAGTGATAGGGATACCCATGGCACCGATCGGCCCAGGTAAGCCTTCTGGCAGAATTCGAAAAAAAACATAACTAGGATTTGCACTTAAGAATTTTCTTAATTTTTTTTTGTTGTTCCTTGCCCATTTCTTGATACTCTGCATGGAAACTTTACCTCTTTGTAATTCTCCTGCACGAATGAGCGCTCTTCCCATTGAGCGATAGGGATGTCCATTTTGATCTGCATATCCAATTTGAATTCTTCTTCCATTTTCAAACTCGATAACACCAGACCCTTGAATCTCAAGAAAAAAAGCTTCAACGGCGTTATTGACCCAGACCAATTCATTGCCTTCTAGCGGCGTCACCTTTTCTGTAATTTCATCTCTTGTAAAGTAAGGTACCAATTTATTTCCCTCAACTCTCCCTCTCAGTCTTTTGTATTTTAGGTCAGGGTAAATTTCACTTAAATTAACTGTTATCAAATCGTCAGGAGTAGCGTAAAGCGGAATATTATATCTTTTTGTTTTCTTCCAATTACCTTTTAGCAATGGCTGATAATATCCTGTAATTAATCCCTCTTTTGACCCATCATTATTAGTTGCTTGATATAAATTAAAATAATTTTTGTAATAGTTTATTATTTCTTCATTACTTGGGGATGAGCCAATTAAATAAGCTTGCTCACAAACTTTTTGCCAAGGCTTTTTATTGATAAGTGTGGAACAGCTCCTTATCCAAGCAGGCCAAGCGAGAATTAAGTAGTCTTCTGAGAGTGCATATTCAATGTCACTCCAGTAAGTCTCCTTAAGGAAACTATAGGGTTTAAATTTGACCTCTTTTTCTTCTTTGACGACTGGTTGTTCAACTTCAGGGCAATTACAATCCACGGGTGGTTGAGCATCTTGACAGCCCGTTAGTAATAAAAACAAAACAATCAGTAGCCTAGATATGCTGTTCAATGAAGTGTTCTCGGCATATTTAATTCAAACTTGGGAATTTCGACACTAAAGCTTATTTCGCTTTCTGTTAACATTTGATAAGAGCCCCACATAAACCCAGAGGGGGTGCTAATTTCAGTAAAACTTGAATAACTATAAACTTCACCAGGAGGGATGGTTGGTTGTTCCCCAATCACACCCTCTCCTTTTACTTCAAATTTTTCAAACTTTGAATTTTCAATTATCCAGTGCCTACTGATTAATTGAATTGGCTGTAAGCTATCATTTTTTATTTCAACTTCATAAGCAAACACAAATTTATTAAATTCAATCATAGAATTTTTTTCAATGAAATTTGGAGTCACATTAACTAAAATATGGTTATTGTTTTTATCTTTCACTTAATTAATCCTGAAGTTGGTGAGCTTGGATCTGCTTGATAAAACTTCTTCTTCATCCTTCCTGCTAGGTATGCATCCCTTCCCGATTCAATGGCTTTTTTCATTGCACCTGCCATTAATATAGGTTTACTCGCTGCAGCAATCGCTGTATTCATTAAAACACCATCACAACCTAGCTCCATAGCAATTACTGCATCTGAAGCAGTTCCAACGCCTGCGTCTACAATGATAGGCACTTTTGCATTATCAATAATAATTTCTAAGTTATGAGGATTCAAGATACCCATTCCTGAACCGATGAGTGATGCTAGAGGCATGATGGCACAGCAGCCTATATCTTCTAGTTGTTTTGCAATAATAGGGTCGTCTGAGGTATAAACCATGACATCAAACCCTTCTTTGATTAAAGTTTTTGCGGCCTCTACTGTCTCAACAACGTTCGGATAAAGAGTATGGGGATCACCTAAGACCTCTAATTTGACAAGGTTATGTCCATCTAACAGCTCTCTTGCAAGACGCAATGTTCTAATGGCATCGTCTTTTGAATAACACCCTGCTGTATTAGGCAAATATGTATATTTTTCCTTGGGTATGAAATCTAATAAAGATTCTTCTTTAACATTTTGACCAATATTAGTTCTTCTTATTGCAACTGTCACAATTTCTGCACCACTTTCCTGTATTGCCGTTTGGGTTTCTTTAAAATCTTTATATTTACCTGTGCCTACAAGAAGCCTAGATAGATAATGTTTTCCTGCAATTAAAAACTTATCTGATTCCATTTAATTAGCCGCCACCTACAGCTATAACAATCTCGAGTTTGTCTCCATCTCTTAAGAAGGTTTGAGGGAAATTACCTTTTGAAATTATTTCTCCATTATATTCTATGGCAAATTTTTTTTCGTTAGGTGCTAATTTTTCAATTAATGTAGTAAGACATATTTCAGTAGCTTCAAAACTTTTTTGTTGCCCATTAATGTAAATTTTCATCGGATTATTTTTATATTTAAAAAATTTGAATTTATTGGTATAACCTTTATCATATAACAATATTTGGGACAAAATCCCAATAATTTTTAATTCCCAAAAGGAAAAATGACAGTGAAAAGTAAAAAAACAAATTCTAAGCTAAACCAAGCGCAAACTGACGCTTCTAAATCAAAACCAGAAAGTGAAGTTAAAATTCAATCAAAAGAGAAGGCAAAAATAAATCACAATAAATTTTATAGAGCACTCGAAGCATTTTCTGATTGCGTTTAACTTCTTAAAGTTCTATTAAATAGGCTAAAACATAGCTGATAACATAGTGATGCCAATTCTGCGTCATACCTTTCTCCTTCATCCCTCATAAAAGCATGTTGAGCATTAAATTCATGCCAACTAAATTTAATTGAAGTATCTAGCAATTGGTGATGTATTTTTGTTCGGCTCTCAGTAGGCACATGATTATCTTGCTTCCCCCAAATCATTAATAACTCACCTTGAATGTCTGAAAGACGCTCCATACTGTGTTGCCCAGGTTTATTTGGGATAGTATTTGTATGAAGATCTGTCGCATAAAAACAGGCTGTGGCTTTAACACTTGGATTAAGAGCAGCTCTAAATGCAAGATGACCACCAATACAAAACCCCATTGCGCCGACATGACCATTTGTCCACTTTTGTTTACCGACCCAGTCAATCATGGCTTGATTATCTGTATCATATGCTTGAACATTTTTTTCAGACTTATCAGCATTACCTTTGTCTCTCCCTGCATCATCGTAATTAAGAACGGTACCAATTTCATTAAGCTCGTGGAAAACTTCAGGTACCAAAACTACAAATCCGTGGCTCGCCATAATTTTTGCAGCCCTTTCAATAGGGCCTGTTTGTTGAAAAATTTCTGAATAAAAAAGGATAGTAGGAAATGTAGACTCCGATTTTGGCTTATGGACATAAGTCCTCATTATTCCGGTTGGTGTAGGTAAATCAACAAACTCTGACTTTATTATCATAATTATCCTTGTTACAAAAAATTTTATTTTACTTTAAAAAAAACGAAAAATTGAAGTATTTAACAATAAGCTATTTCGTTTTTAAATTATATTTTATTCAATTTCTGAGGCGCATTCACTATATAAAATAGAATCTTCCTTTTTTACGGTTGTGGTCTTCTTATTAAATATTAACTTAGTAATTCCATTTGAAAATACATTCGAAATCTCTGTTTGTTCAAGTTTAATTTCTCTTTTTGGAAAAATAATCCAAAGACTTTTTTTATCATCCCCAATGTAACGAACAAAAAAATATTTTTTTTGATTACAGACATATTTTATTGAGTCTTCCGGCGTTGTATCTATTTCACCCCCATCTTCAAATAAGTCATCAATTGAATATTCTTTTGAAGCACAGCCAACCATAAGAAACAAAAAAAATATATTTAAAATAAGCTGTCGCATAGTTATTGTTTAATTTGCTATTAAAGTTTTATGATTATTTAAGCTCATTATTATACCGATACTAGCCAATGAAACTACCATGGATGTGCCTCCATAACTCATAAACGGTAAAGGTAAGCCAACGATAGGAACTAATCCACTAATCATTGCAATGTTTACGAAAATCGCACTAAAAATTGAAACACCCAGAGAAACAGTTAAAAGCTTTGAGAACGTACTTTGCATATTATTTGCAAGGATAAATATCCTGAAGATAAGAAGCAAAAATAAAGCGAAAATTATAACTACACCAAAAAAACCAAATTCCTCAGAATAGACAGCAAAAATAAAATCTGTATTGGCTTCTGGTAAAAAATTTAAATTCGTTTGTGACCCCTCTCCCCAACCTTTCCCAAAAGCACCACCCGAACCTATGGCAATCATTGATTGAATTGTATGGTAACCAGTACCTAATGGATCGACAAAAGGATCAAGCATATTAATGATCCTATTTTTTTGATAAGCATGAAGATTTATCCAGATGAGAGGTGAGCTAAGGATTGCAACAAATATAGATGAGAGTATTAAACTCCAGGATATACCCGCTAAAAAAATAATCAGAAAACCTGACAAGGCAATCATAATAGATGTGCCTAAATCAGGTTGAAGTAAAACTAGATATACGGGAATTGAAATTAAAATAATGGCTGTGAAGTGAAGCCAAAGTGTGATTTTATTTTGATACTGTTGATAAAGCCAAGCTATCATTAGTGGCAAAGTAATTTTCATTAATTCAGAAGGTTGGAGATTAAAAAATCCAAAAGCTAACCACCTTCTTGCCCCATTACTTTCCACCCCAAAAAAATGGACTAAAATCAATAAAAATATAGTGATTAAAAACAATGCAGGAGCGTACGAAAATAAAATACGGGGATTAGTAAAGACTAAAATTGTAAAAATTATCAGACCGACAAAAATATTTACAACTTGATTAACAATAATATTCGAAGTATCTAAATTACTTCCTGATAAAGTTACCAAGCCCAAAAAAATAATAAAAAATGTGATAGTTAAAAGGTGGGTATCAATTCTTTTTTTATATTTTTGTAAGACTTTGATCATAATTTTTTATTTTTTAAATAAGCATCTAAAACTTTTTTTGCAATTGGACCTGCCACTGAGCCTCCATGACCGCCATTCTCAACGATAACGGCGATGACAATCTTAGGATCATTGGCAGGAGCATAGGTAATAAAAAGTGCATGGTCTTTAAGATTATCGGGGAGAGTATCCTCGTTATATTCTTCATCTATTTTTAAACCAAATAATTGGGCTGTTCCAGTTTTTGATGCCATTTGATAATTTGATTTTTTGCCTAAAAAAGCGGCAGTCCCTCCTTCTTTTGTGACATTGACCATGCCTGCCTTGATCCAATTTAGGTTCTTATCTGAATAGCGTTGTTTATCCTGTTTGACTTCTTCTTTATCTTGTTTGATTCTATCAATACTTAAAAGTAAGTGGGGCTTAATTGATAAACTTGGATTCGCAAGCTTTGCAGTGGCATTTGCAAGCTGGAGTGGTGTGACAAGCGTAAATCCTTGTCCAATTGCAGTAATCGCAGTTTCTCCAGCATACCAACTTTCATTAAACTTCTTCTTTTTCCAGGCTTTATTGGCAATTAAACCACTTTTTTCTCCACCAATATCAATCCCAGTCTTTTTTCCAAAGTTAAAGTCATCTAGCACTTTATTTAAATTAGGTATTCCTAATTCAAGACCTAATCCATAAAAAAAGGTATCGCATGAAACAGCAATGGCTTTAATAATATCTACAGTCCCGTGACCACCTCGCTTCCAATCTCGAAAGACTTTAGAAGATCTTGGCATTGTAAAATATCCAATGTCAAAAATTGAAAAAGGCGGTTTTCTTATATCGTTTGTAAGGGCTGCAAGAGCTACAAAGGGCTTAAGTGTAGAGCCAGGAGGATAAACGCCAGCAACGGTTCTATCGAGCATGGTTCTTGAGTTTTTATCGTTTAGATTAGCCCAAGCCGCATGAGATATCCCGTTTGTAAATAAAGCTGGATTAAATGTTGGCTGACTAACATAAGCAAGTACTTCAGAATTTTTTGGATCGATTGCAACAAGGGCTCCCTTTTTTTCTCCAAATGCTTTCTCAGCAATTTTTTGTAATCTATAATCAATTGTTAAATTGATAGCTTTTCCAGGAATAGGCTTCTTCTCTTGTAGTGTTCTAATGACATTTTGCTTGGCATCTACCTCAATCTCTTTAAATCCAGGAGAACCATGTATTAAATTCTCGTAGAATTTTTCTATACCAGATTTACCAATATGAGTACTACCTAAATATCGATTAACTAAATTTTCTTTTTCTAAGAATTTGATATCTTTATCATTAATTCTATTAATGAAACCAATTAGATGTGCTGATGACTTTCCTTGGGGGTAGTCTCTTATAAACCTTTGTTTAATCCTAAGCTTAGGAAATAAATATTGATTTGCAACGAAGTTTGCAATTTGTTTGTCGGTCAGACTAAAGCTGATAGGAACCGCAGTTTCATATAAGTAACTAATTTTTTTATTCTCAACATCAACATTAATATCAATATTTAATTTATTTTTTAAACGGACTTTTATTTCAGGAAGGTCAGAAAAAAAAGCACGATCTATCTCTAAATAGTGTACTAATTTATTATCAGCTAAAATGACATTATTTCTATCGTAAATGACTCCCCTTTTAGGGGGGATGGGAATAATTTTGATACTATTATTTTTACTCAGCGCGGTAAATCTATCAAACTGTATGATCTGTAAATAAAATATTTTTAATAAAGGAATGAACAGTAGAATTATTAAAAATCCAAATAGTATTTGAATTCTTTTTTTAAAAAAATATTTAAAGCGATAATTATCCAAAATAAAATTTAAGCACCATAAGTTCTTTCATAAAAAATTTGAAAAATTATTAAAATAAAAAAAGTGATAGCTATCTCTATTATTAAATAATTTAATAAGCTTCCATTGGTAAAAAAAATAGGATTAAAAATTTGAGATATGATCGTTACAATTATTATGCCCAGGCTAATAGATATAAACCTAAGAAGAATAGCTTGAGCTTTTGACGGCATTAAAAAATATTTCTGGGAAAAAACTTGGAGGCCGTATAAAAACAAAAATGTTATGGTGTATTGTCCTAAAATTGACCCAACTAAAATGTCTACAATGACGCCTATCAAAAAGACTTTAGTTATATTAATTGATATTAAATTAGATGAAATAGTCAGCACCATTAATGCTATGAAATACTCTGAGTAAAAGTTAATACTTATAAAACTGAATAAATTAATGAAACTAAAAATAGTAGAAAATAAAAATAACCCAATAAATAATTTTTGTTGCTTTACTTTTACGTCATGAGATTTTTTTAACATCACTAATAATCAAGAATAGTTATTAAAGAAAATTGATTTGAAAAAGTTGCTGGTCTTAAAAGAATTTTGTTAAATTGTTTATCTTCTGGAGATACATTAACCACTTCACCTATCTTAATTCCACTAGGGTATACGTTATCGAGACCTGAAGTAACAAACGTGTCACCAGGGGAGAGGTCTATCGAAGCTGGAAAGAAAGGAATCACTAAAAATTCAGTATCACCATAAATGATGACATGATTTTGCCCATTTTCATGAAGTGCATTGACAGCAAATTTTTTTGAAAGTAATGGAACAACCCCACTTGTTTGATTATAAGTTGAGTATATTTGGCCTACCAGACCCAATCTATTAACGACAGGCATACCTTGACGAATTCCGTCCTTTTTACCCTTATTGACTATAATTATTGGAGTTCTTCCTCTTATTACTGGCTTAATAATCTCAGCGGGGTAAGTTTTTTTTGGCGCTAGCTTTTTTGATAAGAGCGTTGCCTCTCTCAAGTTTTCATTTTCAGCGACTAGAAGATTTCTTATTTGATTCTCAATGGCAAGGCGATCGATTTCAATATTAAGCTGGTTTATTTCTTCTTCTAATAAATTTTTTGATTTTGATAGACTTTGAAAATTTTCAAAATAATTAAGGGTGTCATTAGTCAAAATGATTAAAGGGGAAGTTATAAATGAAAAATCTTTTCTGATTTGCTTAAGATAGTCATAGCGACTGTCCATAAACATCATAAGCACAGTTAAAAAAATGAAAAGAATAAAATAAGTTAAAGAAAAGTTAGTAGTGAATAAGCTTAATTTTTTTTTAGATACCTTGTAGGCCATTATATTTATTCATAAACAAACGTATTTTTAAAATAATCTAATTGATCCAATGTTTTTCCGCAGCCTCTGGCCACGCAAGTAAGTGGATCTTCAGCAATGATTACTGGAATCCCAGTTTCTTCTTGAAGTAGTCGATCAAGGTTCTTCAAAAGGGCACCACCGCCAGTGAGTACCATTCCATTTTCTGCAATATCAGATCCAAGCTCAGGAGGGGTTTGTTCAAGTGCGGTTTTCACGGCACCAACGATTGTATGAAGAGGCTCTGCAATAGCTTCTAATATTTCGTTACTAGAAATGCTTAGTTTTCTAGGCAAGCCTTCTGCTAAATTTCTTCCAGTGACATCCATTGATAAAAGTTCATTTAAAGGAAAGGCACTACCAATTTCCTGTTTTATTTTTTCAGCTGTTGGTTCAGATATTAATGTTCCGTAGTTTCTTCTCATGTAGTCAACAATAGATTGATCAATTTTATCTCCACCTACGCGAGCGGAACTTGCATAAACGATTCCACCTAATGAGATAATGCCGACTTCTGTAGTGCCGCCCCCCACATCAATTACCATTGAGCCTGTAGCGTCTTGAATAGGTAATTCAGCTCCAATAGCCGCCGCCATGGGCTCTTCAATTAAAAATACTTGTTTTGCACCAGCTCTCTCTGCAGATTCTCGAATAGCTCTTTTTTCAACTTGTGTTGCGCCATATGGAACACAAATGACTATCCTTGGGCTTGGAGAAAACATATTGGTTGATACAGTCTTCTTAATAAAATGCTTTATCATCTCTTCGGTAATATTAAAATCAGCTATCACGCCGTCTTTCATTGGACGAATAGCTTCGATGCTTTGAGGAGATCTACCCAGCATTGATTTAGCTTCAGTACCAACAGCTAGAACGGTTTTTCTGGATTGAGGTCCACCAGGTCCTTGAACATTTTGAATTGCAACAACTGAAGGCTCATCAAGAACAACACCTCTTCCTTTAGCAAAAATTAGTGTATTTGCTGTACCAAGATCAATAGCCAAATCGTTTTCAACAAAATTTCTGAAGATATTTTTAATCATAATTTAAATAGATGAATTTTAAAGTGTTCCCGTATCCTTGTATAATAACTGAATAATCAACATTAATTAAACAAAAAATGGTGTTTTAATAAAATGAAATTCGATAATGACGAAATTAAAAAAATTGCCCATTTGGCACGAATAAATATAAACAAAAACGAAGCTGATAAAGTTGGTGAAAAGTTAGAAGGAATTTTGGGGTTAATCGACCAAATGACCCAGGTAAATACAGATGGTATTGAACCTATGGCTCATGCACTCGATATTACTCAGCCTTTAAGAGAGGATAAAGTGACCGAAGTGGATATTAGAAAAAAATCCTTAAAATTATCAAATGAAACTCATCAGTCTCTATTTATTGTCCCTCGAGTGATTGAGTAAAATGATAAATTTATCCCTCAAAGAGCTTTCAGAAGGTTTAAAACAAAAAAAATTTTCCAGCGTAGAGCTTACGCAGTTCTTTTTAAATCGACTAGATCTTCACAACTCATCTATCAATGCTTTTATTACAATTGATAAAGATAAAAGTTTGGCCATGGCAAAGCACTCGGATGAAATTATTAAAGAGGGAAACCAGGATTATTTAACCGGGATTCCAATAGCTCAAAAAGATATTTTTTGCGCAGAAGGATGGAAAACAAGTTGTGGTTCAAAAATGTTAGATAATTTTATTGCTCCATATGATTCAACTGTAATAAGTAAATTTAATGCAGTCGGGGCTGTGAACCTAGGAAAAACGAATATGGATGAATTTGCTATGGGTTCATCGAACGAGACTTCTTTTTATGGCAATGTTAAAAATCCATGGGATATAAAAACTGTCCCAGGCGGAAGCTCGGGTGGGAGTGCAGCGGCAGTTGCTGGAAGGTTAGCCCCGGCTGCGACGGCAACAGATACAGGTGGTTCGATAAGACAGCCTGCTTCTTTATGTGGTTTGACGGGTTTAAAACCGACCTATGGTTTAGTTTCAAGATATGGAATGATTGCATTTGCATCCAGCCTGGATCAGGCAGGCCCAATGTGTCATACGGCAGAAGATTGTGCAGCAATGATGAATGTTATGAGTGGTCATGATCCTAAAGATTCAACAAGTATACAAAGAGCAAAAGAAAACTATTTAACAGGTATTAGTGACCCCATTAAGGGCTTAAAAATTGGTGTTCCAAGAGAATTTTTTAGTGAAGGTCTAGATCCTGAGGTTGAGAAAATAATAGAAGGGGGCATCAACGAGTATAAAAAATTGGGTGCAGAGATTGTAGAGATTTCATTACCGAATAATCATTTATCAATACCAGTTTACTATGTCATCGCCCCTGCTGAAGCGTCAAGTAATTTATCAAGATACGATGGTGTTAGATATGGTTATCGTACAAAAGAATATGACGATCTAATGGAGATGTATTGTAAGACAAGAGAGGAAGGTTTTGGTGAGGAAGTTAAAAGAAGAATAATGATAGGGACCTACGTTCTGAGCGCAGGCTACTATGATGCATATTATCTAAAAGCACAAAAAATTAGAAGATTAATCTCTGAAGATTTTAAAAAGGCATTTGAAAATTGTGATGTAATTTTAGGTCCTTCAGCCCCTTCAGTAGCCTTTCCAATTGGCGAAAAAAAAGAGGACCCACTTAAAATGTATATGCAAGATGTTTATACAATTTCAACAAATCTTGCAGGCTTACCTGGATTATCGATGCCCGCTGGGCTAATGAACGAGCTTCCCGTGGGGATTCAACTTATAGGTAATTATTTTAGTGAGGCAAAACTATTAAATATTGCTAACATTTTTCAGATGAATACAGATTGGCATAATTTATCTCCTGAGGAGTTTAAATAATGGAATGGGAAGTTGTTATTGGAATTGAAACGCATACCCAGTTAAAAACTGAATCAAAAATATTTTCTGGTGCATCTACTAATTTTGGTAGCGAGCCTAATGCTCATGCATGTCTAGTCAGTCTTGCCTACCCTGGAGTTCTGCCTGTTCTTAATGAAGAAGCGGTCAACTGTGCAATACGATTTGGTTTAGCAGTTGATGCAAGGATCGCCGAACATTCTATTTTTGCCAGAAAAAACTACTTTTATCCAGACCTACCTAAAGGTTATCAAATTAGTCAGTTTGAGTTACCTGTTGTGGGTGAAGGAAGTCTGACAATTTCACTAGGCGATGAAAATAAAACTATAAGAATTTTACGAGCGCATTTAGAGGAAGATGCGGGTAAATCTGTTCATGGAATTGAAGAAGGAAAATCAGGAATCGATCTAAATAGAGCAGGAACACCTTTATTAGAAATTGTCACAGAGCCAGATATGAGTTCTGCAGAAGAAGCTGTGGCATATGCTAAGAAACTTCATGAATTAGTGCAGTGGATAGGGATTTGTGATGGGAATATGCAAGAAGGAAATTTTCGTTGTGATGTAAACGTTTCGGTTAAGAAAAAGGGAGAAAAAAAACTTGGTACAAGACGAGAAATTAAAAATCTAAACTCTTTTAAATTTATAAAGCAAGCAGTTGATTATGAAGTGAACTGGCAAATAGAAAGGTTAGAAGACGGAGGCACAATAAAGCAATCAACTATTCTTTTTGATCCAGATTCTGGGGAAACAAGAGAAATGAGATCAAAAGAGGAAGCAAATGATTACCGATATTTCCCAGATCCTGATTTACTCCCATTAGTTATAAGCCAAGAAAAAATAAATACGATCAAATCTGAGATGTATGAATTGCCAAGTCAGATGAAATCAAAATTAGTCAAAGAGTTCGGCCTCTCTAATTACGATGCAGATGGAATTACATCAAATATTGACGTTGCTAACTTTTTTAGAGAACTACTCTCATTTAAAGTAAGTGCAAAATTAGCCACTAATTGGATTTTAACAAATCTCTTTTCAAGATTAAATGAATCTAATATAGACATTAAAAATTCTCCTTTAAAGGCAAATAAGTTAGCAGAATTAATTTTGCGAATAGAAGACAAGACCATTTCAAATAATGCTGCTAAAAAAGTTTTTGATGAAATTTGGGATCAGGATGAAAAAGTTGATGATGTGATTGAAAAATTAGGACTGAAACAAATCTCTAATGTAAATGAGGTTGAGGATATCTTGAATCAAGTTTTACAGGATAATGAGGCAATGGTTGAGGAATATAAGTCTGGCAAAGACAAAGCGTTTAATGCACTAATAGGCAAGGTGATGAAAGCCTCCAAGGGCAAAGCAAATCCAGGCCAAGTTAGCCAATTGCTTAAAGATAAACTAACAGATTAAACACCATAATTTTGCTTGTAACCAAGCATTTGATCCAAGATTTTTTTATTTCCAATATCCTTCTTTAAGAAGTCAATAATATTATCTATGTCGATTATTGATTTTACAGGTACTTTATATTTCTCAAATATTTCTTCAATTGCAGATAATTTTCCGCTGCCTTTCTCTTTTCGATCAATTGATACAACAATTCCAACTATCTCAGCATTGAATGAATTGATAAGAGTGAAGCTTTCATTAATTGAAGTGCCTGCAGAAATCACATCATCAATAATAAGAATTTTTCCTGAGATGGGCGCACCAATAATCAAGCCTCCCTCACCATGATCTTTAATTTCTTTTCTATTTGATGAAAACTTTTTGTTAATACCTTTATTAGAGAGTGAAATTGCAATTGAGCCTACAAGTGATATTCCCTTATAGGCAGGGCCAAATAATAAATCAAATTCAATATTTTCTTCTATAATTTTTTCAGCGTAATAATCCCCCAATATTTTAAGGCTATCCCCATCATTGAAGGATGAAAGATTAAAAAAATAAGGACTCTTCCTACCTGCTTTAGTAGTAAAATCTCCAAACTGAAGCACTTTTTTTTCAAGTGCAAATTTTATAAAAGATTGTTGCATGAATTTAATTTTAGTTTACTTATGAAGATTATAACCTTAAATTTAAATGGTATTAGGGCTGCTGAAAGAAAAGATTTTTTCCCTTGGCTAAAAAAACAAAATGCAGATTTTATTTGCTTGCAAGAACTGAAAGCACAAGAGGCAGACTTATCGACATTAATGAATGCCCCATATTCTTATGAAGGTTATTTTAGTTATGCAATAAAGAAAGGGTATAGCGGAGTTGGTATTTACACAAAAAGTAAACCTTTAAAAGTTATTAAGCATTTAGGTATCCCTGAAATGGATGATGAAGGGAGGTATGTTGAAGTTGAATATGAGAATTTAATTATTATTTCAGTTTATTTGCCTTCAGGATCATCGGGAGAAGAGCGACAAGTTTTCAAATACAAAGTACTTGATAAAATTTACAAGGTTTTTGGAGATAAATTAAATACAGGAAAAAATGTTATTGTTTGTGGTGATTTTAATATTGCACATCACGAAATAGATTTAAAAAATTTCAAAGGCAATAAGAAAAATTCTGGTTTTTTACCTGATGAGAGAGAATGGCTAACCAAGCTGTTCTCAAAGGGTAGATGGGTAGATGTTTATCGTCTTCTTCATCCTGATGAAGAAGAAAACGCATATACATGGTGGAGCAACAGAGGCCAAGCTTGGCTAAAAAATGTTGGTTGGAGATTGGATTATCAGATATCAAATTATGAAAATGCAATTAAGGCAAAAAAAGCCTATGTTTATAAGGGCAAGAGATTTAGTGATCACGCACCGTTGATCGTAGAATATAAATAATCATTTTTTCCAGGGCGCAATTTTGAATAATAAAAACATGCCCGGAATTGCCAATAAAAAACAAAAGACAAAGAAATAATACCAACCAAAAAAATCTACAAAATATCCCGTTGATGCATTAGTAAAAGTTCTCGGTACGGATGCAAGGCTAGTAAATAATGCAAATTGTGTAGCTGTGTATTTGGGGTTCGTTGTTTTAGCAATAAATGCTACAAAAGCAGTTGTTCCAAGTCCTGCTGCAAAAAACTCTAATCCAACAGTGATAGCTAAAACCGTATTGTCATAACCGACTGTTGCCAACCATGCAAAACTTAATGTTGCAAACATTTGTAACAATCCAAAAATCCATAAAGCCCGATTTATACCTAATTTTACCATCCATACCCCCCCGATAATTCCTCCAGCGATACTTGTCCATAGGCCTGCATTTTTTGCAATGATGCCAATCTCAGTCATCGAGAATCCAAGGTCTAAATAAAAAGGGGTGGCAAGAGCCGTCGCCATGCTATCGCCAATTTTATAAAGGAAAATAAATAATAGGATTAGCAAAGCATTCCTAATACCTTTTCGCCCTATAAATTCTTTGAATGGATCAACGATTGCTTCTTTCATTGTTTTGGGAGGTGCAGATTTAAGTTTTGGTTCTGAAATTAAAATTGTAAGAATAATTCCTGGAATCATAAATAAACCTGTAATCGTAAATACGAATTCCCAAGAAAAGAAGTCAGCTAAAATTAAAGAAAGTGAGCCAGGTACCAAGCTTGCAAATTTATAGGCATTTACATGCACAGCATTACCTAAGCCTAATTCTGGATCAAGAAGTAACTCTCTTCTATAGGCGTCAATAACAACATCCTGACTTGCACTAAAAAATGCGATACCAAGAGAAACAACGGCAATAGTCATAATCTGTGATTTAGGATCTATAAAGCCACATAATGATATTAAAAATAGCAATATCGTTTGAAAAATAATTAACCACCCTCTTCTTCTACCCATCGCAAGAGTGAAACGATCGAATAAAGGCGCCCAGATAAATTTCCATGCATATGGGAGTTGAATTAAAGCAAAAAGGCCTATCGCTTTTAGATCTAATCCACTTTCAACAAGCCAGGCAGGGAAAAGACTAATGAGAATAAATAAGGGTAAGCCTGAGGTGAAGCCAGTAAAAAAACAAATGATAATTTTTTTGGTGAGTAATTCTTTCCACTGAATATTTGTCTTTGTCATTTGGTGTTCTATTTTGAAATTAATTTATATAACGCTAAAGCTCCAAAAAAGTTAGGATAAAAATTCACTGATTTTTTATCTGTCAGTATTAGTCGTTGTTCTATTTTTATTTTATTTTTTTGACACAAATTATCAAAATCTTGGATTGTACATAAATGTATATTTGGCGTTTCAAACCATTTATATGGAAGCTCTTCCGATACTGGCATATTACCTTGTAATATTTGTAAGCGATTTCTCCAATAACCAAAATTTGGAAATGTAATAACCACTTCCTTACCTACCCTCATCATTTCATGGATAATTTCTTCAATATTTTTCATGGATTGAATGGTTCTTGACAAAATCACCAAATCAAATGAGTTAGTTTCAAATCCGGCCAAGCCTGATTCTAAATCCATTTGGATAACGTCAATATTATTTTTTAATGACAATAGCCAATTTTCTTTGTTTTTTTCAATGCCAAAACCTTTGATATCCTTTTTTTCTTTCAAGTAATTTAATAAAGCACCATCACCACATCCAAGATCTAGTACTTTACTATTTGGATGTGTCCAATTTTCGATAATTGAAAAATCATATCTTGAGTTTTGGTTAAATTTCTTCATTAGGATTTAAAAATACGATTAAAAAATGATTTTATGATTTCGTGGTAATGGTTATCTGACATCAAGAATGCATCATGACCGCTCTCGGCTGAAATTTCTGCATAACTCACATTGATATTGTTATCCAATAAGCCCTTTACAATCTCTTTTGAGCGGCTTGAAGAAAATCGCCAATCGCTAGTAAAAGAAATGACTAAAAATTTAGACTTAATTTTTTTGAAAACTTCACTGAGTTTTTTCTTATTTTTCTTTGTAGGATCATAATAGTCTAAGGCCTTTGTCATACGAATATAAGTATTGGCATCAAATTCGTTGGCAAATTTATCCCCTTGATAGTTTAAATAAGATTCGATTTCAAATTCTGTATCGAAATTAAATTGATACTCTTTGTTTTTTGTCTTTCTTCCAAACTTGCTTCCCATTACATCATTTGATAAATAAGTGATATGACCCAACATACGTGCAATTCTTAACCCACGTTTTGGTTTATTTTTACTTGCATAAAAATTACCTTTTTGAAAATCTGGATCAGTAATTATTGATTGTCTTGCAACTTGATTGAAAGCAATATTTTGAGCAGTTAAGTTAGGTGCAGCAGCGATAACAACTGTATTATTTACTTCATAAGGAAATTGAATATTCCACTCTAAAGCTTGCATTCCACCAAGACTACCGCCTATGACTGAGGATAATTTATCAATACCTAAATAGTTAATTAAAGTTTTTTGAGTTTTTACCCAATCCTCAACAGTAATAATTGGAAAATCGGCACCCCATATTTTTTTTGTTTTTGGGTTAATAGATTTAGGCCCAGTACTCCCCTCATTACCTCCTAAATTATTTATACCAATGACAAAAAATTTATTTGTATTCAATGGCTTTCCTGGGCCGACAAGACTATCCCACCAACCTGGATACTTATCTATTTTTTTATGTCTACCTGCAACATGTTGATTACCTGTCAAAGCATGACATACCAAAACAGCATTATCTTTATTTTTATTTAACTTGCCATATGTTTCATAAATCAACTCATAGTTATCGAGCGTCTTTCCGCAAGATAATTTTATTGGGCTTGTGCATTTAAAAATTTTGGGTTTAACAATGCCAATTGAATTATTTTCTTTCATTTTAGAATTATACTATTCGAATACGCTTTAAACTTTTATTTTTGATGCTGATGTGACTCTAATCTTATGATTGATATCCCGATGTTGTTTGATGGTATCAAAATACTTTTTTTGAAGATAATTTTTGACCTTATCAGCTTGTGTATATCCATGTTCAATAAATAGTTTTCCCTGTGGCTTTAGAAAATTTGCTGCGCTATCAATAATTTTAAAAATATCAGAAAATCCATTATTAGCAGAAAATAAAGCATTTGAGGGTTCGTAATTTATCTCAAGATTGGTTAAGTGAACATCACCTTTGGCGATATAAGGAGGGTTAGTAAGGATTAGATCAAAATTTTTTTCTTCTTTGAAGCCAGCAAACCAATTGCTCTCAATTGAATGCACATTACTTACTTTGTGTTTTTTAATATTTTTATTTGCAACTTTAAGTGCTTTTGGTGAAATATCCGAGATCGTAATTAATGAATTTGGGTAGAACTTAGATAAAGTTATACCAATAACACCTGACCCTGTTCCTAAATCTAGAATATTAAGTTTAGATTTTTTATCAAATTGATTTAACACCAGATCAACTATTAATTCAGTATCTTGCCTTGGAATTAATGAATTTTTATCTAAATAAAAAGTTTCTCCATAAAAATCCCATTCTTTGAAAATATATGCAAGTGGTTCTCGTTTAATTCGCTTTTTTAGAATTGATGAAATTAATTCCTCTTGAGTTTTTTCTATGTTTATTTTTTGGTTTGATATAAAAAAAGAAGAAGGTTTTTTAAGTGCAAACTTTAAAATATAATCAGCTTCAATTTTTGCTTCACGCGCATTAATTTGTATATTTTTTTTGAGGCATTCTTCAATTCTTTTTTTATGATAGCTTACTGATGACACTTTTTTTATTCGTTTTCTATTTGAGCAAGAAGGTCAGCTTGATGTTCTGATGTTAATGCTTCAATTAAGTCCTTCAAATCGCCATCCATTATGTAATCAACTTTATATAAGGTTAGATTGATTCTATGATCAGTAATCCTTCCCTGAGGAAAGTTATAAGTTCTAATCCGCTCACTTCTATCTCCACTGCCAATCAATGATTTTCTTTCTGATGCAATTTGATTTTGTTGTTCTTTAATTTGGTTATCTTTTATTCTTGCTGCAAGCACACTCATCGCTTGTGCTTTATTTCGATGTTGAGACCGATCATCTTGGCATTCCACTACAATTCCAGTTGGTAAGTGTGTAATTCTAACTGCTGAATCCGTTTTATTAATATGTTGCCCACCAGCTCCAGATGCACGATATGTATCAATACGAATATCAGAAGGATTAATATCAACATCACTAATTTCATCTGCCTCCGCTAAAATTGCTACTGTACAAGCTGAAGTATGAATTCTGCCTTGTGTTTCTGTATCGGGCACTCTTTGAACCCGATGCCCACCTGATTCAAACTTTAGCTTTGCATAAACACCAGAGCCCATCACTTTTATAACCACTTCTTTAAACCCCCCAGCTTCAGATGCGTTACTGGAGATAATTTCTATCTTCCAGCCCATTCTTTCAGCATATCGGGTATACATCCTATAAATATCACCTACAAATAATGCTGATTCATCACCACCAGCCCCTGCCCTTATTTCAATAAATATATTTTTCTCATCATCATCATCTTTTGGGATTAAAAGTTTAAGAAGTTCTGTTTCAACCTCTTCAATACCTTCCTCTCCTTTCTCAATTTCCTCTTGTGCAAACACTTTCATTTCTGGATCACTCAAAAGTTCTTTTGCCTCTTCTATATCGAGTGTAATTTTTTGATATTTTTTATATATTTCAACGATTGGCGTTATATCAGAATGTTCTTTGGAAATTTTTTTATATCTTTCTATATCCTTTGTCACATCTTCATGACTCAATTCGGTATTAAGAACATCAATCCTTTTAACCAAAGCCTCAAGCTTGCCCTTCATCGATGTCTTCATTTCCTATCTTCTTTAATGTTATAAATTTTTTTAATAAGTGAATCTGTTTCAACATCTTGTTCATTTTCGCGAATTGCTTTTGTAGGCCCATGCAGAAATTTTTTTGTTAAATTGCTGATTAATTTGTTAATTACTTCTTCAGAAGAGGAGCCTGTTTTTATATTATTTTTTGCTTTTTCTGCCTCAGCCAATGCTATTTTTTCAAATTGATCTCTTAACAGTCGAATAGTAGGCGTATTTTTTATTTGTTTAATTTTATGATAGAAATCTTTCGCTTGATGCTCGATTATTTGGGTTGCTTTTTTTGTCGCGGCCTGTCTATTTGATAATCCTTGTTGAGCTATATTAACTAAATCATCAAGTGTATATAAAAATACATCATCTAACTTACTTACTTCTGATTCAATATCTCTTGGAATTGCTAAATCTACTAGCATTATAGGTCGATGTTTTCTTTTCTTCAAAGCTTGTTCTATCGCACCTAGCCCTATGATTGGGAGTTGACTCGCTGTAGAGCTTATTAAAACATCATAATTATGCAGCTGATCATATATTTCACCAATTAGGCAAGCTTCGCCATTTACCTTTTTTGCTAAAGCCTCACCTTTTTCAAAGGACCGATTAGCAACTGTCTCTTATACACAT
>CAJXQA010000017.1 GCA_913058475.1 uncultured Nitrosomonadales bacterium | reverse complement strand
AGCGTCAGATGTGTATAAGAGACAGGAATACTATTTTTGCAACGGGAGGAGCAGGAAGAATTTTTCAGGATAGCACCAACGCATTTATTAATACCGGAGATGGCTTAGGAATGGCTGCTAGGGCAAATATCAGCTTAGAGGATATGGAGTTTTGGCAATTTCATCCAACCGGAATTCTTGGTGCAGGTGTCTTAGTAACCGAAGGTGTTCGAGGTGAGGGTGGATACTTAATTAATTCAAATGGTGAGCGCTTTATGGAAAGATATGCCCCCAATGCCAAAGATTTGGCAAGTAGAGATGTTGTTTCTCGCGCAATAGCAAATGAGGTAATTGAAGGAAGAGGGGTTGGGTTAAATAAGGAAGGTGTTTATCTAACACTTTCTCATTTAGGTGAAGAACTCATCAATGAAAAACTTCCAGGAATCAGGGAAATTTCAATTAAATTTGCGAATGTGGATCCAGTTAAGGATCCGGTGCCAGTTGTACCAACGGTTCACTATATGATGGGAGGCATCCCAACAACCATTAATGGTCAGGTAAGGGATGGGGCTAGCCAAAAAGAAGTAAATGGCTTTTATGCTGTTGGTGAGTGCGCTTGTGTTTCTGTTCACGGCGCAAATCGCTTAGGATCCAATTCCCTCTTAGATTTAATTGTTTTTGGAAGGGCAGCAGGGCAGCATATCCTTGATTCTTCAAAAAATAAGAAATTAAAAAAACTTCCCAAAGATGTAACAAAAAAGACAGTTGAAAGATTAAGAAAAATAGATTCAAAAAACTCTAAGGAAAACCCGAGGCAAGTTGGAGATGAATTAAGGGCAGTGATGCAGAAGTATTGTGGAGTTTTTCGATTCCCTCATCTGTTAGAGGAGGGATTGCAGAAAGTAAAAGATTTGAAAAAAAGAATTACAAATTTAACAATTCAAGATAATTCTAGAGTTTTTAATACTGCACGAACTGAAGCGCTTGAGTTACAAAATTTAATTGAGGTAGCTCTAGCAACTATTACCTCAGCCAAATATAGAGAAGAAAGTAGAGGGGCGCACTCAAGAGCTGACTTTCCAAAAAGAGATGATAATTCTTGGTTGCAACACTCTTTATATAATCCAAAACAGGAATCTATGAGTTACCGACCTGTAAAACTAAAGCCATTAAGTGTTAAATCTTTTCCATTAAAAGAAAGGGTTTATTAGTAACTAAGATGAAAATTTCAATTTATAGATTTAATCCAGATAAAGATAAAAAGCCCTATCTAAAATCTTACGATATTGAGCGTACTAAGACAGATATGATGCTTTTGGATTTATTAATTAAAATAAAGGGTACAGACGATTCAATATCGATGAGGATGTCCTGTCGTGAGGGTGTGTGTGGTTCTGATGCAATGAATATAAATGGTAAGAATGGGCTCGCATGTATCACGAATATTGATGATCTTAAGCAACCTATAATTATAAGACCAGTACCTGGACTCCCAGTGATAAGAGACCTGGTGGTTGATATGAAACAATTTTTTAAGCACTATGATTCAGTAAAACCATATCTTATAAATAATGAAAAGCCACCAAAAAAAGAACGCCTTCAGTCACCTGAAGACAGGAAAAAGCTTGATGGTTTGTATGAATGTATTCAATGTGGTGCCTGCACCACTGCATGCCCTTCATTTTGGTGGAAACCTGATAAGTTTGTTGGCCCTGCAGGATTATTACAGGCTTATAGATTTTTAGTCGACAGTAGAGACCAGGCAAAAGATGATCGCCTTGAGAATTTAGATGACCCAGACCGTTTGTATCGTTGTCACAATATCATGAATTGTGCGGATGTTTGTCCTAAAGGGTTAAACCCCTCAAAAGCAATTGCTGGCATAAAGCAAATGCAGATCCAGGATAAAAAACCTAAATTTAAGTCATTAAAAAAAATTTTTCATATTAATCAGTCAAAAAATGAATCTTGATAATTTGATTAAATATCGATGCAGAAGAGGGATGTTAGAACTCGATTTAATTTTAAATAAATTTTGTGAACAACATTTATTTAAATTATCACTTGCCAAAAAAAAACTATTTTTAGAGCTATTAGAAAATGATGATAAAGATGTTTGGCAAATTTTGGGCTCTACTTATGATAAAAAAAAATATAAACCATTAGTTAACTTAATTGAATTTTACAAACTAAAAGGAATTTGACTGTGATAAATAATATTTCAAACCAACAGCAAAAAATTGAAATTAATCTGCTTAGTCATGATTTTTTAGGAGGTGTTTGGCCTGGTATTCAGCTTTATTATCCACCAGTAAAATATTCTCCATCTTTAGGAGTTTATGAGACCCTCACTGAGGCTGGAAAAAGGTTTAAAAAACATGCGTACACCACTGAAGCTCACACGATAATATTTGACCTTGAAGATGGTTGTCGAAAAAAAGAAATGAGCCGAACTTTGTTAGAAAATGAACTTCCTGAATTAAGAGAGAAGAGAGTAGATATAAGTATTGCGATTCGAATCAATCCATTTCGAACAGAAGAGTATATAAAAGATATGGAATTTATAAAAAAACTCCCTGAGTGCATTGATGTAGTGATGTTATCAAAAGCTGGTGAAGTTTATGGTTCTGCAGAGATAAGGGATCTATCCAATAATCTGGCTGAAATAAACGAACAAATTACTATACAACCAATCATTGAACATCCTAAGTCTTTAAAAATTGCACCGCAGCTTATGTCTTTTTCTACTGTGAAACATGTTGTTTTTGGAATACATGATTTTTCAAAAGCGATGGGCATAAATATTACCCCTATAGGATGGATTGATGAATTAAATTACTTCTTGAATGAGCTCATGTTTGAAGCAAGAATTTTTGGCAAAGGTGTGATTGGTGGCGTTGAAACACTTATTGGTCAAACCATAATGCCAAGTACCTTTCTCGAACCTCACGATGTAAGAAGGTGGTTAGATTTACATGGTGATGACGAGTCTAGAATCGTTTATAAGCATGCAGTTCGAGAGAGGGGGATGGGCTTAACAGGTAAGCAGGTTATCCACCCTGGGCATATTCACCTATGTAAAGTTGCTTATACACCCTCTCCAACAGAAATATTATTGAAAATAAATATTTTAAAAGCAGCTATAAAGGCAGATGCACTTGAAGGAGGCGCAATAAAATTTGAGGGAGAAATGCTTGACCCACCTATGTTTGGTAAAGCCTTACAAACGCTTTTGCGAGCATACGCGCTAAATGCCTTAAAGAAAGAAGATATTGAGTTTACATTAGAGGTATTAAATAAACTACCTCAACAAGTAATAAAACAAAATTGGCCTTATGGAGAAATTGAGTAATGTCTTTAAGTCAAAATTTAAATCAATTCAAATGGCATTGGGACATACCAAAATTTTTTAATATTGGAGAAGCCTGTTCTGATTTAGTTTGTGCAGATGGCAAAAAAGAACATATTGCTATGATTGTAGAGGATGATATAAAAGGAACCTCTTCAATTTCATTTAAAGAACTATCATATCAATCTAATCAGTTTGCTGAAATTATAAAAAAACTAAGATTAAAAAAACAATCTAGAATACTTATAAGACTCCCTAATTGCCTACATTACCCAATTTGCTTTTTGGGAGCTATGAAAGCAGGCTGTATCTCTGTACCTACATCAACACTTCTTACTCCAAAAGAAATTATTTATTTAGCAAATGACTCTTCGGCAGATTCAATAGTTACAGATTTGAGTACATGGAAACTACTCCAACCAATGATAGACGAATTTAAATATCTAAAAAATGTATATATATCAGGAGAATTTGAAGAATTTGAGAGCAGAATACAAATTTTATGGCTCGATAAGGAGTTAAAAAAAATTAATTCTTTTACTGCAAACAACAAAACCCTTGCTGATGATCCTGCTTATCTTGTGTATACCTCTGGCACAACCGGATACCCAAAAGGTGTCCTTCATGCCCATAGAGCACTACTAGGAAGAGGGCCTGCTTCAAAATTTTGGTTTAATTTTGTTAACTTAGATGATCGGATTGTTCATACAGGTAAGTTTAATTGGACATATGTTCTTGGGTCTGGACTCATGGATCCTCTTTATTTAGGTAAAACCGTAATTGTTCATGAGGGTATAAACGATGCAAATGGTTGGATTGATTTAATCCAAAAACATAGAGCAACAATATTTATTGGCGTACCAACGATATATCGACAAATTTTAAAAAAAACTAAAGCTAGCAATGAAAATGTTGAAACACTGCGTCATTGTATGTCAGCTGGAGAACATTTATCTGATGAAATTTTTAATGGATGGTTTGAGAGATTTAAATTGAATATCTACGAGGCAGTTGGCATGTCAGAGTTTTCATATTACATATCACAATCAGCAAAACTTCCTATAAAGCCTGGATCAGCAGGCTTTCCCCAACCTGGCCACAATATAAAACTTTTGAATGCTGACACTCTTAAAGAGGTTGATTCAGGAGAGGAGGGTATGATTTGTATTCCTGACGACGATCCTGGTCTTTTTATTAAATACTGGAATATGGAAGATGAGACTGCAAAGCATAAGCACGATAATTGGTTTTTTACGGGTGATTTTGCTCGATACGATAAAGAAGGTTATTTATGGTTCTTGGGAAGGAAGGATGACATCATTAAAAGCTTTGGATATCGTGTTTCACCTTATGAAATTGAAAGAGTATTTAAATCTCATCAATTTATTGAGAATTGTGTAGCATTAGGTGAAAAGCAAGAGGATGGTAAAGTCTTGATAGTTATCTATATTATACTTAATGAGTTAGGCTGCCTCCATCCAAACCAGTTTGTTGAGTACGGAAGAAAAAATTTAGCAATATATAAAGCACCAAAGATTGCATATATAGCTAATGATTTTCCTAAGACGAAAAATGGAAAAATTTTGAGAAAGCAAATATCAAGAGATATGATTTTAGAAAAGTCGGATATCCGATAATGACTACAATCAAAAAAATTGATTTTATTGATTCTGTAGCCAATGCGCTTCAGTTTATATCTTATTATCATTCAGAAGATTTTATCTTAGCAATGAGCCGCGCTTTGGAGATTGAAAGGTCACCAGAGGCTAAGGATGCAATTTTACAGATCCTAACAAACTCAAAACTTGCCGCTTATGGTAATCGTCCAATTTGCCAAGATACTGGCATTGTTACAGTTTTCGTTAAGCAAGGTATGGATCTTAAATGGGATTCTGACAAAACAATTGAAGAGATGGTTAATTGTGGTGTGAGGAATGCATATCTTGATGAAATCAATCCATTAAGGGCTTCAATTGTCAAAAATCCTATATCAGAACGTATAAATACAAAAGATAATTCACCCGCTGTCGTTCATATAAACCTAGTTCCTGGTGATAGTTTAGATATTAGTATTGCTGCAAAAGGTGCTGGCTCAGAAAATAAAGCAGTATTAGGTATGTTAAATCCATCAGATAGTATTGTAGATTTTATTCTTGATGAAATACCTAAAATGGGTGCTGGCTGGTGTCCTCCAGGCGTTTTAGGAGTTGGCATAGGCGGTACTGCAGACAAAGCAATGGTGATGGCAAAAGAGTCACTATTTGAATCTATCGATATTCAAGAATTAATCAAAAAAGGGCCGTCAAATAAAATTGAAAGTTTAAGAGTTGAATTGTATGAAAAAATTAATCATCTTGGCATAGGAGCTCAGGGGCTAGGGGGACTGACTACCGTCCTAGACGTTAAAATAAAAGATTATCCAACGCACGCAGCTTCCCTTCCAGTGGCAATTATTCCTAATTGTGCGGCTAATAGGCATGTTCACTTTAGAATGCGTGGTGATGGGGCAGTTAAATTAAAACCTCCTAATCTTGAATTATGGCCTAAGACCGAATGGTCACCAAAAGAAACGAGCACAAGGGTGAACTTAGATACCTTACAAAAAAAAGATTTAGAAAATTTTACGCTTGGTCAGAGTTTATTGCTCAGTGGAAAAATTCTAACTGCGAGAGACGCAGCACATAAAAAATTAAAAGAATTGAAAGATAATAACCAACCATTACCTGACGGTTTAGATCTTAAAAATCGCTTTATTTATTATGTGGGTCCTGTAGACCCAGTTGGAAATGAAGTTATTGGTCCAGCAGGACCTACAACCTCATCCAGGATGGATAAGTATTCGTCGCTTATGCTAGAAGATTATGGCGTTATTGGTATGATTGGAAAGGCTGAGAGGGGAAAGGCGGCTTTAGAGAGTATTAAAAAAAATAAAGTAGTTTATTTAATTGCTATTGGTGGGGCAGCCTACCTTATTTCACAGGCCATAAAATCCTCAAAGCTTATCGCATTCCCTGAGTTAGGAATGGAGGCGATATATGAGTTTGAAGTTAAAGATATGCCTGTTACTTTAGCAGCTAATACTGATGGAGACTCTTTGCATGAAGAGGGTGTAAAAAAATGGAATGCAGTTCTAATGAAAAATTAAAATCCTAAGTTAAGCGTTCTAGGATATTTTCTTTAAGTTTTTTTATAGTATCTTTTTGGACTTTTTTTGAGGTAATAAGAAAAAAATCTTCTGCTCTATTGCCTAAGGTATTTATCCTTGCTTTATCTATTTCAAGGTTAAGTTGATTAATTTCTCCACTGATCATGTTTAAAAGACCTGGTCTTGAGTCAGTAATAATTTCTAATTCAAATTGCGTGTCATTAATTATTTTATTATTAACAACGGTCTGTATATCATGGTGCTCTGCTTGCCGAGTCTTTTGCAAAGACATTTCTTTTCTTTTGAGTTTTTGGGAGAGTGAGTCTGTTAAGCCTTGCTCAAAATGTTGAAAAAGCTTGTTGTAGCTTTCATTTGAATTGTGAACATCCATGACATGAAAAATATCTAACGCATAGTCATGTGAGGTTGTGTAAATTTTCGCTTCTAGAATATCTATTTGGTTCTCATAGAAAAAGTTTGTTATTTTTTCAAATAATAAAGGTTGATTCTTAGAATAAATAAGCACTTCAATAAAACTGCCTTTGTGTTGGTGAATTCTTACTACTGGCTCAATTGAGTTAGTATGGGCCATAAGTAACCTTGTTTGCCAGGCTATTTCGTTAGCATCGAACCTCATAAAGTAATTAAGATCAAGCTTCTGCCAGAATTTATTATAGTGATCTTTTTTAATTGAATATTGGGAAAGTATTTTAATAACTTCTTTTTTTCGATCACTCATCATTTCATCTGGGGATTTATGCTGTTCATTTAGTGATTTTTTTGTTGATTTGTATAAGTCATAGAGAAGACTTGCTTTCCATTCATTCCAAACATGAGGACTGGTCCCCCTTATATCTGCAACTGTAAGAAGATACAATGCATCAAGATAAGTTTGGGTCTTTACTAAATCTCTAAACTCATGAATTATAGTTGGATCAGAAATATCACTTTTTTGGGCAATTTGAGACATTTTTAGATGAGATTTGACAAGCCACGCGATTAAATGAGTATCGCTATCTTGTAAATTTATTTTTTTACAAAATTTCAGCGCAACATTAAAACCAAGCTCTGAATGATCACCGCCCCTGCCTTTTGCAATATCATGAAAAATTGCACCTAAATACAAAAGGTATGGCTTTTTAAAATTAAGAAATATTTTATGACATTCAGGGAATTCATACTTTAAGCTTGCTTTACTAAACCGTCTAATATTCTCAATAACATTTAAGGTGTGTTCGTCTACCGTGTATATATGAAAGAGGTCGTGCTGCATTTGTGCAACAACCTGCCCAAATGCAGGTATGTAGTTACCTAAAATATTACATTTATTCATCAGCCGCAAGGACCGATTGACTTTGTCATTACCTGAAATAATCTCCATAAATTTAGATTGATTTATTTTATTATTTCTAAATTTCTCATTTATAGTCGGCCCAATATTATTAAGTGCTTCTAAAAGATTTGCTCCGAAACCGAGTGCCTTTTTTGTTTTTTGGAGAAGGATGAAGGGTTCAAAAACATACTTACCAATCATTGGAATATGCTCTCTATCAATGTCAATTAAATGATTTGAAATGGTAAAAGGGTATTGGTTCTTAATTTGAATAGTTTTTGAAACTTTTGGGTCTAGTTTTTTAAGTATAATTTCATTTAATAATATTATGTAATTAACTGATTTATAATAATTTTTCATCAATACTTCACTAGATTTTTTATTTCTTTTTGCCTGATACCCCAACGCATTGGATAGTCTAGCTTGAACATCAAATGTAAGCCTATCATCTGAAGATTTAGATAAAATATGAAGGAGAACTCGGTACTTATTTACCTTGTTAACGGTCAGTCTAATTTTTTTAAATTGATCATTAGATAAAATTCCCCTTTGTTTTAATTCTTCAAAGGTTTTTCCTTTGTTTTGACTAGCAGCAATCCACAGTATCATTTGTAAATCCCTGAGACCTCCTGGGCTTTCTTTAATATTCGGCTCTAGTTGGTATGCTGAATCTCTGTATTTACGATGACGAATGGCCTGTTCAGTTATTTTTTCCTTAAAGAACTTTTTGATATTAATTATTTTATTAATTGTTAAATTGAATTTTAAATATTGCTCGTTACTTCCAAATATAAATCGTGCTTCAAGGAGGTTTGTAGCTGTTGAGACATCTGCTTTAAATTCCTCTTCAACTTCAGAGATGTTCCTAACACTATGGCCAATTTTTAAACCAATATCCCAGCATTGCGTAATGAATTGAGAAATATTTTTATCATTTTCCAAACTTTTTTCATTATGGAGGACCAGTATGTCGACATCTGAATAGGGAAATAACTCATTCCTTCCATATCCTCCAACAGCAATGAGTGTGTTTTTTTTAGAAACATCATTATTTATCCATAACTTAATTAATAAAGCATCAACAAGCTTAGTGTGCTTTTTTAGGAATAATGAGGCGTTAGCTTTTTTTATGAATTGATTACATAAGGCTTGAAATTGTCTTTGGTAACCCTTTTTCTCAGTAGCTATAATGTTTGCAGACATGAGTAAACTTTAATCTAAAAATGGTTTAGGCGTATCTTTTGATACCGTTAGTACTTCGTAGCTTTTGTCTGTGACTAATATTGTATGTTCCCATTGAGCCGACAAGCTTCTGTCCTTAGTTACAACAGTCCAGTTATCGGGTAAGACTTTGATATCTTTTTTTCCTGCATTAATCATGGGTTCGATTGTAAAAATCATTCCTGCTTCTAGCTTAAGGCCTTCACCCGAATTGCCATAGTGTAGGACCTGAGGTTCATCATGAAATACTTTCCCAATACCATGCCCACAAAATTCTCTAACCACACTGTAAGAGTTTGATTCAGCATAACTTTGAATTGCATGACCTATATCACCAAGGTATGCACCTGCTTTAACTTCCCTTATACCGAGCCACATAGATTGATAAGTTACCTCACAAAGTCTTTTTGCTTGAATTGAGGGTTCTCCAACAAAAAACATACGACTTGTATCCCCATGATAACCATCCTTTATAACAGTGATATCAATATTAACTACATCACCCTTTTTTAATATTTTCTCTCCAGGAATACCATGACAAATTTGATTATTTACTGATGTACAAATTGATTTTGGAAATGGTGTATGCCCGGGAGGTGCATAATTAAGAGGGGCAGGAATAGTCCCTTGCTTATTTGTCATAAAATCGTGGCAGAGGCTATCAATTTCTTCTGTTGTGATACTTGGCTTTATGAAGGGGGTTATAAAATCAAGAACTTCAGATGCTAGCTTTCCAGCTATCCGCATCCTTTCTATATCTTCTTGATTATTAATTGTTATTGGCATATTGAATCTTCATTAACATTTATTTAATTTGTTGAAATATGTTATCATAGCCGCGATTTATTTTTAAAATTTCCACTAAGTTTTTTTAAGGGTGCTTAGCATTTTTAAACTTAGTGCAGCTATAACCCTTAAAGGAGAAAACTATGCCTGTAACTATGAGACAAATGCTTGAAGCTGGTGTTCACTTCGGACACCAGACCAGATACTGGGATCCAAAAATGGCACCGTACATCTTCGGTGACAGAAACAAAATACACATAATTAACCTTGAAAAAACTCTCCCTATGTTTGAGGAGACAATAAAATATGTAAAAACATTAGCAGCTAACAAAGGGCGGATTCTTTTTGTTGCAACAAAAAGGCAAGCCAGAGAAATTATTAAAGAAGAAGCCATAAGAGCAGATTGCGCTTATGTAAACCATCGTTGGCTTGGAGGTATGTTGACTAATTTTAAAACAGTTAAGCAGTCAATTAAGCGACTAAATGAATTACAGCTCAGTTTAGAAGACGGTAGTATTGATAAAATAACTAAGAAAGAGGCTTTAGGTATTAAGAAAGAGTACGACAAACTAGAGAGATCAATAGGTGGTATTAAAAACATGAATTCACTACCGGATGCAATATTTGTGATTGATGTCGGTTATGAAAGCGGTGCTGTTGTAGAAGCGACTAAACTTGGAATACCTATCATGGGAGTAGTTGACACGAATAATTCAATTGATGACATTGCTTATGTGATTCCAGGTAATGATGATTCAAGTAGAGCAATCAGGCTTTATGCAAGAGGAATTGCAGATGCGGTTCTTGAAGGAAAGAAGAATGCGATTGATGAATTAGCAAAAATGGTTAAAGAAGAAGCCGCTGAAAAAGATGAACCTACAACCGAAAAAGATAAAAAATAATATAATTAGGAGTTAGTAAGTATGGCTGAGATTACGGCAAAAATGGTAATGAGCTTAAGAGCTAAAACTGATGCGCCGATGATGGACTGTAAAAAAGCACTGAGCGAGGCTGAAGGTGATGCTACTCGGGCTGAAGAGATCCTTAGAGTTCGTTTCGGTAACAAGGCTTCAAAAGCATCAACGAGAGTAGCAGCTGAAGGAATTGTTGCCTGCTTTATTGAAGATAATAAGAAGAAAGGTGTGCTTGTTGAAGTAAATTCTGAAACAGATTTTTGTGCAAAAAACGATGAATTTCTTGCTTTTGTTCAAGCAATTACAAAGGCAGCAGTTGAGAATGATGTAAGTGATGCTGACCAATTATCTAATCTATCAATTAACGATAAAACGATTGAGGAGATAAGAACACAGTTGATTGGTAAGATAGGAGAAAACATAACAATCAGAAGAGTAGAAAAAATGATTGCTAAAGATAATCTTTTCTCATATAACCACGGAGGAAAGGTGGGGGTAATTGTTGATATTCAATCAACTGATGAGAATCTTGGTAAAGACATTGCGATGCATATAGCAGCTACAAAACCTAAGGCCCTTGATCAAAGTGGTGTATCACAGGATTTAATTGAAGCTGAAAGAAGGGTAGCGATTGAAAAAGCTAAGGAAGCGGGTAAGCCTGATGAGATGCTTGAAAAAATAGCAACAGGAACAGTTAATAAGTTTTTAAAAGAAATTACTTTGTTAAATCAAGTATTTGTTAAAGATGACAAGCAGACAATTGAACAACTCCTCAAAAATAATAATTCAGCAATAAATGGATTTAAGTTTTTTATTGTCGGTGAAGGAATTGAGAAAAAAGAAGTTGATTTCGCATCTGAAGTTGCAGCTGCACAGCAGTAAAAAAGTAGTTATTTGAAAAAAAGGATTGTTAAGCAATCCTTTTTTTTTATCTAAAACAGTCTAGAATAAAGAGTAATTATGAATAAATTAAAATACAAAAGAGTTCTCTTAAAGTTGTCTGGTGAGGCATTAATGGGAAGCGATGCATTTGGTGTAAACCCTGAAACAATTAGCAAAATTGTCAGTGAAATCAAGCTTATGGTTGATTCTGGAGTTGAATTAGCAATTGTGATTGGTGGAGGTAACATTTTTCGTGGCGTAGCGCTTGGATCTAAGGGTATGGATCGCGCAACTGCAGATTATATGGGTATGCTTGCTACCGTAATGAATGCAATTGCCTTGCAAGATGCAATGAAACATATAGGTGTTATTAGTAGAGTCCAGTCAGCAATTAAAATTGAGCAAATAGTAGAGCCATACATAAGAGGCAAGGCAATAAGGTATATAGAAGATAACAAGGTTGTAATTTTTGCTGCAGGAACCGGAAATCCTTTTTTTACAACTGATACGGCTGCTGCTTTAAGGGCGATTGAATTAAATGCTGAAGTTGTTATAAAAGCTACAAAGGTTGAGGGAATCTTTTCAGATGACCCAGAGAAGGTAAAGGATGCAAAGTTATTTAAAAAAATTACTTTTGATGAGGTAATCAGTAAAAAATTAAAGGTAATGGATTCAACAGCTTTTACTTTATGTAGAGATCAAGGCATGCCTATTGTAGTATTAAGTTTATTTAAAAAAAATGCATTATTAGATTTTATTCATGGTGAAGAAGAAGGTACCTTAGTCACTTTAAATTAAAATGTGAGGAAATATTATGGAAGAACTATTAATTAATTCAAAGGATAAGATGCAAAAGACGATTGAGTCTTTTCAAAATAATTTATCAAAAATAAGAACAGGAAGAGCAAATACAAGCCTGCTTGATCATATTTCTATTGATTACTATGGGACAATGACCCCATTAAGCCAAGTCGCTGCAATAAATGTAGCGGACTCATCAACATTGACTATCCAGCCCTATGAAAAAAATTTCTCAGCAGTGATTGAGAAAGTAATAAGAGAGAGTGACTTAGGTCTTAATCCTGTAAGTGTAGGAGATTTAATTAGAGTACCCATGCCACCCTTAACGGAAGAGAGAAGAAAGGATTTAATTAAAGTGGTTAAGTCAGATGGTGAGAATAGTAAGGTTTCAGTAAGAAATATTCGTAGAGACTCTAATGATGAATTAAAAAAATTAATAAAAAATAAAGAAATTAGCGAGGATGAGGAAAGAAGGCTTCAAGACCTTATTCAAAAAAATACTGACTTGTTTATAGTCGAAATAGATTCAATGATAGGTTTAAAAGAAAAAGATTTGCTAACTATATAGAGTAAAAAAAACTGTACTTCATTAAAAAAAAATTACTCAAAAAAAATAAAATACCTAAGCATATTGCTGTAATTATGGATGGCAATGGAAGGTGGGCAAAAAAGAAGCTATTGCCAAGGTTGGTTGGTCACAGCAAAGGGTTGCAATCTGTAAGAAAAATTATTGAATACTGCATTAAATACAATGTTAATACTCTTACAATTTATGCTTTTAGTACAGAAAATTGGAAAAGACCCATTAAGGAAGTAGATGGCCTAATAAAGCTTTTTTCTGAATCAATATCAAGAGAATCAAAAAAAATTCATTCGAATAATATAAAATTAAAGTTTATTGGTGATACCTCAATATTTACAGAACCTCTCCAATTAAAAATAAAAGAAATTGAGAGAGAAACGTCAAGAAATAAAAGGTTAATTCTCAATGTAGCATTAAATTATGGAGGTAGACTTGATATAGTCAATTCAGTAAATAGCTTTTACGAAAATCAAAAAATTATAAAAAAAATCACGGAAAAAAATATTAATAGTGGCTTATACACAAAAGGGCAGTTTGATGTGGATTTGTTAATCAGGACAGGCGGTCAACAAAGAATGAGTAATTTTTTATTATGGCAGTCAGCGTACGCTGAACTTTATTTTTCAAAAAAGTTGTGGCCAGATTTTGACGAAAAAGTATTTGTAAACGCTTTATATTTCTTTCAAAATACGGAAAGAAAATTTGGGTCTATATAGCCATATATGTTAAAAAAAAGAATCTTTTCATCTGTTATCTTGTTTTCAATTTTTATAATTTCATTCTTTGAAATCTATATAGATAATAGTATTTATTTCTTAAGTTTAATCCTTATAGCAGGTTTTGTTTTAATATATGAATTAGGCAAAATACTCAAATTAAAAGACTTTAGCTTGGTAATTTATTGGATTATGTCTTCTGTTCCCATTATTTTCTTTTTTAGCCTCGTTCTTATAACAAAGAATGATTATTTGTTAAATATTGATATAAGGATGATAAATATGAATTTTGATTATTTATCTCGATCAGATGCACTTTTATTAGATAAATTTTTAAAACAATTTTCAGTGTTTATTGGAACTATAAGTACAATTTTTTGGTTAATAATCGTTCCATTAGATATGTATTTTAAGAATATCTCATCCAATCATAAATTTAAAATTTTTTACGGTTATTTTTTAATTTCCCCTATGATTATTATTTCAGCAGCTATTTTTATTGAGCAAAGATGGGCTTTATTTTGGTTATTTGTATTTATTTGGATTGCAGATATTGGCGCATATTTTTTTGGAAAGCTCTTTGGTAAAACAAAATTGGTCGAAACTATCAGCCCCGGAAAAACTGTAGAGGGTGCTCTCGGTGGTTTATTTACTAATTTACTACTTGTTAGCTTTTTTATTTTTTGGACAATATATTATGATGCAGAAATTTACGTACGTTATGTAATTTTAGCCTTTATAGCAGTAATTGCTATAACTGCTTTAAGTGTAATTGGTGACATATATGAATCATTTCTCAAAAGGCAGGCTGGGGTAAAAGATAGTGGCAGGCTTATACCGGGCCACGGTGGTTTGTTAGATAGGCTTGATGGATTTTGTCCAACCATACCTTTATGTTTCATGATGGTCGTTGTTCTTAATAGCTTTTAATGAGTATGAAGTTAATTTCTATTTTAGGCTCTACTGGAAGTATTGGAAAAAGTTCTTTATCAGTTATAAATTTGCATCCTGATAGATTCAAAATATTTGCATTAGGTGGTTTTAATAATGTTGACCTATTGCTAGAGCAAGCCATTAAATTTAAACCAAGCTATATTGTTACTAAAGACTTACCATCAAAAAAACTATTGATTGATAAGCTCAAAGATGAAAAATTAAAGACTAAAGTTTTATTTGGTGAAGAAGGGTACAGTTTTATAGCATCTCATGAAGATGTAACAACAGTGATAGCTGCTATTACTGGAAGCGCTGGTTTAATTTCTACGGTTGAAGCTGCAAAATCTGGAAAACAAATTTTATTAGCAAACAAAGAGTCAATGGTGATGGCTGGAGATCTATTAAACAAGATTTGTTTAGAAAATAATGCAACATTAATACCTATAGACAGTGAGCATAATGCTATATTTCAAGTGCTATCTTCCCAAAAAGACTCTCAAGAGATAAAAAAAATTATCTTAACTGCATCAGGAGGTCCCTTTAGAGAATTTGACATTGAAAGCCTAAAGAATGTAACGGTTGATCAGGCTTTAAATCATCCAAACTGGAAAATGGGGAAAAAGATATCCATAGATTCAGCCACAATGATGAATAAAGGACTTGAGGTTATTGAGGCCTCTCATCTTTTCAGACTTAATATAAGTAAAATAGAAGTTGTAATGCACCCACAAAGCATCATTCATTCATTTGTTGAGTTTATTGACGGAAGCTCATTAAGTCAGCTTGGCAATCCTGATATGAGGGTTCCCATATCATATGCGTTGGGCTATCCCGACAGAATTACTTCTGGTGTAGATGGTGTTTCACTTGATAAATTACCAAATCTTGAATTTTTTAAACCAGATTTAAAGAAATTTCGCTGTCTTGATCTTTCCTATCAATGTTTAGCTATGGGAGCTGCTCATTGCATTAATTTAAATGCATCCAATGAAGTAGCCGTGGAAGCTTTTTTATTAGGGAAGATTAACTTCATGCAAATTCCAGAATTAATAGAAAAAACCCTTTTAAAGGCTGAAGCTGCGGATGTAAATTCAGTTGAACATATACTTGAGATTGACAATTTAGCTAGATTAGAAGCCAATAATATATTAAATAAATTGTTTTAAAACAATACTTTATTTTAATTATATAAAGTATTGTATATAATTAACCATAAACCAAAAAGCACTTAAGAGCTTCTTAAATTAATGTTTTTTATACGTTTTATTAACTATGGTTGAATAAATGTTCAAGACTCCCTAATTTTTTTAATACTTTCTTTTATATTTTAATATTTATAATCTCATTAATTCTCAATGACTTAAGGGAAAATATTAGTTTTGATATCGTAAATTGCAGTATATAATGACGTTTTAAAAAATTAATATTTTCAATGAAAAAAGTAATTTTAATATTCCTATTAGTTGTATCAATTATTTTGCCGGTTTACGCAGAAGAGACAACTATTTCTGATATTAAAGTTCAAGGGTTAAAACGAGTTGATGCTGGGTTGGTTTTTGATAATATCCCTTTTGAGGTTAATTCTCCAATTAATGAAGCTAACTTTAGCGAAGCCATTCAGCTTCTTTATAAAACTGGTCAATTTAAAAATATAAGCATAGATTTAGAAGGAAGTGTTGTGATCATTATTGTTAATGAAAAACCACTCGTCTCAACGATTACCTTTCATGGAGCTGATGCTATACAGCCAGACAAAATCAAAGAAGGCATGCTTCAAATGAATTTTGGAGAAGGTTTGCTTTTCAATGAAACCACCTTAAAAAGGGTTAGTAATGAAATTAGCAAGCAATACCTTAACTTAGGTCTTTACTCGGCAACCGTTAAAACAAAGGCCACTCCTCAAGAAAGAAATCGTGTCGCAATAGATTTTTACATAAATGAGGGCTCTACAGCTAGAATTAAAGAAGTCAAAATAATAGGTATAACCAAATTTGATGAAGATGATTTATTGAGTCGACTTGATCTTAAGCCAACGAGTTTTTTGTCGTGGTGGAACAAGGATGATAGATATTCTCGTCAAATCCTAACTGGTGATTTAGAAAAAATTCGTTCTTTTTATATGGACAGAGGTTATCTAGATTTTGATATTGAAAATACTACTGTAAGTATTTCGGAAACCAAAAAAAATGTTTATATTTCAATTATTATAGATGAGGGAGATAAGTATAATTTTGGAGATATAAAAATAAGTGGACAATATTATCCATTAAAGGAAGAGTCAATTTTTCAAGATGATATCAAAACCATTAAAGGTGAAGTTTTTAGTAGAAAATTACTGAATCAATCCACAGAATCAATTAATCAAGAGCTTGGCAATTATGGTTACGCGTTCTCCAATGTAAATCCTATCCCAGATGTTGATAAAAGTAATTTGACGGTTGGGTTCAATTATTTTATTGAGCCAGGAAAAAAGGTTTATGTTAGACGGATAAGCTTTATTGGAAATGAAACAACTCAGGATAAAGTTTTAAGAAGAGAGATGAGGCAGTTTGAATCTTCTTACTACGATAAAGAAAAAATTGATCAATCGACTAGACGATTAAAAAGAACACAGTATTTTGAGGGCGTAGACATTAAAACAGTCTCTGTTCCAGGTATTTCAGACCAGGTTGATTTGACAGTTGCTGTGAAAGAAAAAAATACTGGTTCAGTTAAGCTTGGTGCAGGTGCAAGTTCAGATGAGGGTTTGGTAGGGAGCTTTTCAGTTACACAAGCTAATTTTCTTGGGACAGGTAATACAGTTTCAGCAACCATTAACACCAGTAGTGTAAACACGATCTATAGCATAAGCCATATTGATCCTTATTTCACTCCTGATGGAATCTCTAGAAGACTTACTGCGTATATGAGAGAAACAAATACAAAAGATTTAGATACGGGCCAATATGATAAAAAATCATATGGATTAGGAGTGGGCTTTGGTGTTCCTATGAATGAGTTTGATACAGTGAGGATTGGTTTTGATGTCGACGTGTCTGATGTAACATTAGGTAGTGAGTCACCAGATAGATATATAGATTATTGTAAAGATGTTTCTGGGGGAGATAGTAGCGGTTGTGATCAAAACGAAGCTGTTCTCTCGTTAGGGTACTCTTCTGATAAAAGAGATAGTGCAATATATCCAACTTCTGGTTATAAATATGATGTTGGTACCGAAATTACATTGCCATTGCTTGATATGCAGTATTATCAATTTAATGGAAAAATTATAGATTACCGCCCTTTAACCAAGGAGTTTGTTTGGGGCAATAAACTTAATCTAGGGTATGCGCATTCATATGGGGACGACCCTTACCCATTCTTTCAAAATTATTATGTAGGTGGACAAAACTCTGTAAGGGGTTATAAGGCCGCTTCTATTGGTAAACAATATTACGACTCCTCACAAGAAGATTTTGTCTCAACTGGAGGTACTACAAAGATTGTAGCGAGCACCTCAATTCTCTTCCCATTACCTGGTGGAATGTTTAAAGATCAAGTTAGACTTGAGACATTTATTGATGGTGGTGGAGTATGGGAGGAAGATGCAAATATTGCAATGGATGAAATGAGATTTTCAGCAGGACTTTCAGTTTTATGGGTTTCACCATTTGGCCCAATCAATGTATCATTTGCAAAGGCATTAAATAGTGATGCTCAGGATGAAACCGAAGTATTCCAGTTTGGAATGGGAACAAATTTTTAATATAAATTTTAGATAAAGGAATAAATAAGATGATCAGAAAATTTTTAGTAATAGCTCTAAGTATTTTTCTTTTACTACCACTGTCAGTTTCAGCTGAGATGGAAATATTCAAGATTGGGTATGTTGTTGTGGAGAAGATTCTAAAAGAGGCACCTCAAACTGCTGCTAGCAATAAAAAGCTTGAAAAAGAGTTTAAATCTAGGACGGATGGACTTCAAAATAAAGTTAAAGCCATTCAGAAACAAGAAAAAGATTTCAATAAAAATACTGTAACAATGACCGCTACTGAGCGACAAAAAGCTCAGAAGAAAATTCAAAATTCAAAAATTGAAATACAAAGAATTGAAAGAGAGTTGAGAGAGGATATTGATATCAGAAGACGTGAGGAGATTGGTAAATTACAACAAAAAATTAATGAAGCAATTGAGGACCTGGCAAAAAAAGATAAATATGATCTTATCCTATACCAGGGCGTCGCTTATGCCTCTAAAGAAATCGATATTACTGATAAACTTATTAAAGTTTTAGGTAAAACTAAATAAAAAAAGTATGTGAATGTTAAAAGAATTTAAGTGTTCCGAATTGGCTGCGCTAGTTGGAGGTAAAGCTTCCTCAGGTAATATTATCGTTGATAATATTTCTTCTTTGGAATCTGCTAAAACCAGCTCAATTTCTTTTTTGTCAGACTCATCTTATATTTCGAAGTTAAAGGAGACAAAGTCTAAGGTCATTTTAATAAAAAAAGATGATCTAAAGTATTGGAAAAAAGATTACATTCTTGTTAAAAATCCTTACCTTGCTTTTTCTAAGATTGCTACCTTGTTCAGTGAACATAGTGAGAATGACAAATACACCATACATGAATCTGTTGTTTTTGGTATTAATTCAAAACCTGAAGAAAGTAATGATATTCGGGCACACTCCATCATCGGAGATAATTGCTTATTAGGAAAAAATATCCAAATTGGTTCAAATGTTTCAATTGGGGATAATGTTGTTATCGGAAGTAATACAATAATTAACGCAAATGTATCTATTGAGAATAACGTTAAAATAGGTATGAATTGTGTATTGTTTTCTGGCTCAAGAATCGGCACTGACGGATTTGGCTATGCACCAGATGACGATGGGAGTTGGTCAAAGATCCCACAAACAGGGGGAGTGATTATTGAGGATAATGTTCATATTGGTGCCAATACAACGATTGACTGTGGGGCAATAGATAATACTATTATCAGGTCAGGAGTAAAAATTGATAATTTAGTTCATATCGCTCATAATTGTGTGATAGGTGAAAATACAATTATTGCAGCAATGGCAGGATTTGCTGGAAGCTGTAAAATAGGCAAGGGATGTATGATTGGGGGGGGTGCTGCAATAGGCCCAAATATTTCCATTGCTGATAGGACTGTAATTACACCTCGAACAGCAATAGGAAGATCGATAAAAAAAGAGGGGCAAAGGTTTACAGGGGTGTTACCTCCATTGAATCACAAAGATTGGTTGAAGTTTGCTGTTAAATTTATGGTTAGAAAAGGTATGAAATGACACAAGACACTTCAATGAACATTAATGAAATATTAGATCACCTTCCCCATAGGTATCCATTTGTTCTGGTGGACAAGGTACTATCTTATGAGATTGGCAAGAAAATTGAGGCAGTAAAAAATGTAACAATAAATGAACCATTCTTCCCTGGACATTTTCCACATTATCCAGTTATGCCGGGAATTCTTATAGTCGAAGCTATGGCACAAGCGGCAGCAATATTATCTTTCAAAACAATCAATGACAAACCAAATGATCATTCAGTTTATTATTTTGCAGGGGTAGATAATGCAAGGTTTAAAAAACCTGTTATCCCTGGGGATCAATTACATTTAAATGTTTCAATTGAGAGAAGAATTAAAGGATTTTGGAAGTACAAGGGAGTTGCCTTAGTAGAAAATGAAATTGTAGCTGAAGCAGAAATTACATGCATTTTAAAAGAAATTTAAGAGAAAGATAGTTTAATGGAATTTGATCAAGAAATACATCCTACTGCCATCGTTCATCCTCATGCGATATTACATAACAATATCAAGATAGGACCTTACTCAATAATTGGTGAGTCAGTTGAGATTGGGGAGGGGACTGAGGTTGGTAACCATGTAAATATTGCTGGGCATACCAGAATAGGTAAATCAAATAAGATTTATCATTACTCATCTATTGGTGAGCAGCCACAAGATATAAAATATAAAGACCAAGAGACTTTTTTGGAAATTGGCGATAGAAACACGATTAGAGAGTTTTGCACATTAAACACCGGGACAGTTGAGGGGAATGTAAAAACAGTCATTGGAAATGATAACTGGATTATGGCTTATGTTCATGTTGCTCATGATTGTATTATAAAAAATAATATTATTCTTGCTAATAGTGTTACTTTGGGCGGGCATGTTGAGATCGACGATTACGTTGTATTAGGTGGGTTAACAGGAGTTCATCAATTTTGTAAGATTGGAGCACATGTAATAACAATGGGAGGGACTTTACTTGGATCTGACGTTCCTCCGTATGTGAGAGCTGCTAGCAGGGGAGGCAGCTCTTTTCCAAATGGTATAAATTCTGAAGGGTTAAAGAGAAGAGGCTTTAGTGTCCAAGCTATTTCTGATATTAAAGAAGGGTATAAAATTATTTATATGAGAAATAATTCTCTTGAACAGGCAAAAAAAGATCTTGAAAAGTTAAAACAATCCTCAAAAGAAGTAGGTCTATATTTAGATTTTATTGAAAGATCAAAAAGAGGGCTTATAAGATAAAGTGGCTAAAATTGCAATATTGGCAGGTGAGCCTTCTGGGGACCTGATAGCCGGCCAACTAATGGCTTATATTAACTCTAAAGAAAAAAATGTTGAATTTATAGGCGTAGGTGGCCCCTCAATGAAACAACAGGGCTTAAAATCTTTTTTTGATTATTCGAATCTTTCTTTATATGGTGTTTTTCAAGTAATTCCAAATATTCCTAAATTAGTTTTCTTAAGATATAAGTTAATCAAGTATTTAAAAAATGAGAAACCAGATATTTTCATTGGCGTTGATGCTCCAGATTTTAATTTTTATATTGAAAAAAAACTTAAACAAAGCGACATACCAACTTTTCATTACGTTGCTCCATCAGTTTGGGCATGGAGGCCAAAAAGAGTTTATAAGATAAAAAAAACTACTGACCATATACTTTCTATCTTCCCCCACGAAAAGCCATTGTTTGAGAAAGTTGGCATACAAACGACTTTTGTTGGCCATCCGTTGGCAAATAAAATCCCATTAAAATCAAATATGTATAAATATCGTAAGCTTTTGAAAATTAATCCTAAGGAGCTCGTGATTGCACTTTTGCCAGGAAGTAGGATGGGTGAGTTGAGAGCTCATGCTGATATCTTGCTTGAAACAGCCCAAAATCTATTAGAAGTATATCCAAATGCCAAATTTTTAATACCTGTAAACAATGATACCAATATGATCTTCATAGAAGCTCGTGTAAAAAGCAATCCCACTAAAAACCTTAAACTGATTAAAGGGAAAGTTGATGAAATACTAAGCTCCTCAAATATCGCTATAGCTGCTTCAGGAACAGCATCTCTGCAGATTGCATTGCATAAAAAGCCAATGATTATAATTTATAGGGGTTCATGGATTTCATATTTTGTTTGGAAAATGGTACGCTTAATTCCTCATGTTAGCTTACCGAATATTTTACTGAATGAAGATATTGTTCCTGAAATGTTACAACATAGAGCCACACCAACCTTGTTAAGCAAAAAAGCATGTGAAATTATTAAGGATAAAAGATACTTAAAAAAAATAGAGTCTAAGTTTTACAAACTCCACAAAGATTTAAAAAAAAATACGTCATCTTTAGTTTTTAAAGTAATAAAGCCTTACCTTAAATGACCCTTATTTGTGGTGTTGATGAAGCAGGAAGAGGTCCTTTATGCGGACCGGTTTTTGCGTCAGCAGTCATTTTAGATGATAATTTGAAAATAAAAAATTTGGGTGACTCAAAGAAAATTTCTCCAAAAAAAAGAAAAGAGGTATATGAGGAGATAAAAATAAAAGCTTTTGAGTGTACCTTTGCATCCGCAAGTGTTGAAGAAATTGACAAATTAAATATTCTAAACGCCTCATTACTTGCAATGAAAAGAGCGATATTAATGTTAAGTAAGAGGCCTGATGAATGTTTTATTGATGGTCTTTATACTCCTAAAATAGCCGGATGTAATTTAACAGCAATCATAAAAGGTGATTCATTAATACCATCAATCTCTGCTGCATCAATTGTTGCTAAGGTGGAGAGAGATAAGTTTATGGAGGCATTGCATTCTTTATTTCCTCAATATGAACTCAATACTCATAAGGGATACCCCACAAAAAAACATATTTCTCTTATTAAAAAATTTGGTGTAAACAAGATTTATAGACAAACCTTTAAGCCTATTAAAGATTTAATTAAGAAGGAAGATGCATAGCTTTTTTGATAGATCGGGTATTTTATTCTGATGCCATTGTTTTATTGTTTTACTTGTTATTGTCTGGTTGGTATCGGTCAAATTAGTTGCTACACAAAGCTTTAAAGCTGTCTCTTATACACATCTCCGAGCCCACGAGACCAGAG
>CAJXQA010000016.1 GCA_913058475.1 uncultured Nitrosomonadales bacterium | reverse complement strand
CTACACCTCTCTATTCGTCGGCAGCGTCAGATGTGTATAAGAGACAGATATAACAGTTAGTTACTACCTCGCAAACTTTTTGTCTTTTTTTGATACATTTTATGTAATCATATTCAAATATTCTAAATTTACAAAAAAAAGGAAAGAATAGATGAAAAAGCTATTACTTCTATTATTTTTTATACCGACTTTAATCCAAGCTGAAGAGTTTAAGTTGATATGTGAAGGTCAACGAGTATTAACTAAAAGTGATTCAGATGTCTTTAGAATCAAGAAATCCATAGCTGTAAAGGTTAGAAAGGCGTCTATAAGGGCTGAAGATGAAACATATTACAATGGCAAATCTGCTCGATTTGAAGGCAGCTATATAAAAGATAAAGACTCAATATCAGCAATGACGGTTTATACAGAAGCTCCAAGCAAAAGCAGTTGCAGTGTAGTCGGTCATGATTTATCTATTAACCTTATTGATGAGACAATATACACAACCAAAAGAGAAACAAATGAATGTAAGAAAAAAGGATATTTTACAAATATTGACTTCATCGGTAAGTGCAAAAAACAAAAATTAGTGGCTTTTGAAGCATTTGATGCTTTTGTAGCTAATGGAACTAATTTAGCTCCAACAAATGAAATGTGTAATATTGACGAAGGAGATATTAGAAATAAAGGTAATAGGTTAAGAAAAAATTGTTACTAGATTTTTTATAGGTGTCGATACAAACAATAATAGACAACAAAATACGACCTCAGTTGTCCCTTGGGGACGCCAATTATCTGCTTCAAAAACCTTTAACTTTAAAAAAAAAATAAAACATAATCCCTAACAAAATAATTGGGATACATAGAATGAGTGATTCTTTAGGAGTCTTAAGTACTTCTGAGATAGAACGTCGGTAAAAAAAGATAAGCATCACTAAAAGAATGAATACACCTATTAATTGAAAACCAGAGTAACCCATTTTTTAGATTTAAGCTTATTTTTTAACTACTGAATGCAGGTGTTCATTAGTGTCAGAAATAATTTGGAAAGCTGCCAGCTCAAACTCTGGCAAAGCGGCCAACAAATGATCAAAAATGTCACTCTGAATATTTTCATAGTTGATCCAATTAGTATCATTAGTGAAGACATAGATTTCAATAGGAATACCACTTTGGCCAGGTTGGAGCTGCCTAATGAGGAAAGTTAAGTCATCTCGAATATATTCATTTTCTTGAAGGTAGTTATAAATATACTTTCTAAACAGACCAATATTAGTTAATGCTCTTCCATTCAACCGATCACCTTGGGAGCTTGTTTTTGAGTTATATGAGCTAATCTCTTTGGTTACATCTTTAATATATTTTGTTAAATTTGTAATTTTTGAAAGTCTTTTTAGCAAAACCTCATCACAAAACTTGATCGTTTTAATATCAATATTAATAGCACGTTTGATTCTTCTACCCTTTGTTTCTTCCATGCCACGCCAATTTTGAACACCATTAGTTATAAGTGATGCAGTTGGAATAGTTGTCACTGTTTTATCAAAGTTTCTAATTTTTACCGTATTAAGAGAAACATCCTCAACATCGCCATCAACTTGTAATTGTTTAATTGTAATCCAATCACCAACCCTCACCATGTCATAGGAGGCTACCTGAACACTGGCTACAAAACCTAAAATAGTATCTTTGAAAACTAAAATAATAATGGCAGAAGCTGCACCTAACCCTGTTAAGAAAGCCATGGGTGATTTATCAAGCATCATTGCGACTATCAGGACAACGGCTGTCACAGTAATAATGATCTTAACGAGCTGAATATAACCTTTGATTGATGGCTGATGAGATTTCTTTATTCTTTCATAGTAACTATTAGACACACTGAGCAGGGAGAGTAAGAACCAAATAACTGCTAGAGTTGCATAAATTATCCCACCCTCTTCTAACCACTCAATAGATTCATTAATCCATGTAATGGTTGAATCACTTGTTTCCATCAAATCGGCGAACGAATAAATAATAATGGCAGATACTAAATGTGCAACATTATCAAAAGGTTTATATTCCAGAAAAACGGTCGAAAATGGGGTGTCTTTTTTTGAAAAAAGTGTTTTTCTTAACTGCTTAACAATATAATTTTTTGTTACAAAATAACCAATAAAAGCAACAACAAAAATAATCAATATCACTTGAAGGACAGCTAATGCAGCTGTCAGCTCAAAATTTAAACCCAAAAAACTATAAAAACTGATAACTTCATCTAACATTCAAAAAAACATCCTTTCGTTACTTTATAAACATAAAAATCAACTCTGTAAGTATACCTAGATTTAATTAAAAAAATTTTAAATAGCACGTCTGATAAGCTCTGTTTGATTTATAATTATCTGCTAAATAATTAAGTTTAATAAAAAATAACTTATAAATAAAAGGTCTTGAATGAAAAACAATAGCTTCAAAAAAATAATCTTAGCCTCAACACTTGCACTAACCACTAATCTTCAAGCCCAAGAAGCCCTTGATTGGTCGGGTCCTTTTATTGGTTTAGATGTCGGCTACACATGGACCACTGATAAAAAAGATAATAACTCTCGTGATGGAAATCATTATTATTCTAAGAATCAGGATAATGGGGGGTTGGTTGGGATAAATACGGGATACAATTTTATGCTCAATGAGCAATGGTTGCTGGGTGTTACAGCTGAATATAGAGCATACGATGCCCAAGATAGCTTTGATAATTTACAAAATGGAGTGCCAAACAATGTAACAACAGTATCCTCAGTTGATCAAAAAGTGTCATTACTAGCAAAGCTTGGCTACCTAATTGATAATAAAACTCTTCTTTTCGTTACTGGTGGGTACTCAACTACTGAAATGATGCGTAAATATGATCAAAGGTCGCCAGACAGAAGCGAAAAGCATAAAGATTGGCAAAATGGTTGGACTCTAGGATTTGGTGGAGACTATAACTTTTATCAAAACTTTAGTGCTAATTTAGAATATCGATACACCGATCTTGGAAAGGACAATGTTATTGTAGCAATGTGGAATGATGCACCTCAACCTCAAAAGGTTAACCAAGATGAAGTAACTTTTGGTATAACTTACCATTTTTAAAAATACTGTTGCTTAGATCAGGTCAAGATTAGGAATCTTAAAAAAACTTATTATGATTAAAAAGCTTATCAAAATATCTGAAAGTCACTTGTGTCCTGATTTCTTAATTAGGTTTGGTATTAGGCACCTTTTAAGAAGAAGGGTAGCTGCACTTGTTAGCCAAGATATTGAAAATAATAATCAAAAAAAAATCGATTTTATTGAGGCGATGAATAGCTCTCCAATAGCTCTTGTTCCGGAGTTGGCAAATGAGCAACATTACGAAGTACCTTCGAAATTTTATGATTTCTGTTTAGGCATGCATAAAAAATATAGTTCTTGTTACTGGAACAATAAAACTAATAATTTAAATAAAGCAGAGGAAGAAGCGCTCAAACTAACTTCAACTCATGCAAGGCTTGAGGATGGCCAATCAATACTCGAGCTTGGTTGTGGTTGGGGCTCATTGACGCTCTGGATGGCTAAAAAATTTCCAAAGAGTCAAATTACCGCTGTGTCAAATTCAAAATCACAAAAAGCCTATATCTTAAGCGAAGCCAAAAAAAGAAAGCTGAAAAATATCAAAGTAATCACGCAGGATATGAATAAATTTTCTACCATAGATAAGTTTGATCGCGTCGTTTCAGTCGAGATGATTGAGCATATGAGGAATCATAAGGAGCTTTTTAAGAGCATCGCAAGCTGGCTGAAGCCTAAGGGTATGTTTTTTATGCATATCTTTGTCCATCAATCACAGCCCTATTTATTTGAAGTTGAAGGTGATGATGATTGGATGAGTCAATATTTTTTTTCTGGTGGAATGATGCCATCAAAAGACCTCCCCCTTTTCTTTCAAGATCAAATGCAAATCGTTTCACAATGGGATTGGCCTGGTACCCATTATGAAAAAACAGCAAATGCTTGGCTAGCAAACTTGGATAAAAATAAGGCTAGCGTGCTGCCAATCTTAAAGGAAGCTTATGGAGACAAGGATGCGGAAATGTGGGTTCAAAGGTGGCGCATCTTCTTTATGGCCTGTGCTGAATTATGGGGATACAAGAGAGGTATTGAATGGCGTGTAGGCCATTATCTTTTTAAGAAATGATATTTAAAATAATAAATTTTGTTTTATTTCAGGCTGCATGGTTTGTATGCGTATTAGGTGCATCTTATGATCGAACTTATTTTGCCTTATTGATAGCAACAACAATCTTATTAATTCATTTTGCTATTATAAAAAAAAGGTTGTTAGAACTTAAACTTATATTAATCGCAGGCATCATTGGTCTTTTTTTTGATGGGGCACTATTAAATTTTGACCTAATTATCTATAACGACCCTGGTCTACCCTACCCCTTCACTCCGATATGGATTGTGATGCTGTGGATGATTTTCGCAATGACACTAAACCATAGCCTAGCTTGGCTCAGCCAAAAAATTTATATATCTATTTTTTTTGGAGCTATAGGCGGTCCATTGGCTTATGTTGCAGGAGAAAAATTAGGTGCGATTACCTTGCTTAGTAATAACTCAATTATCACATTGAGTATTGGGTGGGCCTTAATCACCCCAATATTAATAATTATTGCAAATAAGCTCAATAAAAATGCTTGATTTATACTTAACAATTCTCATCTATTTCTTTGCTTTTGGTCTTTTTGGTTGGGTTTTAAGCTTAGCTTTAAAGAATGTGACTCACGTGGATAGTATGTGGGCCCTATTCCCTCTTTTAGGGATGCTTGTTTGTATTCAATCATTTCCATTAAACATGATGCAGGTCCTTTTTTTCTTTTTAATTCTTTTATGGTCTTTGAGGTTATTTGCATACCTAACGAAAAGAAACTGGGGAAAACAGGAAGACAATAGGTATCAAGTAATTAGAAACAACAATGAACCCTTTTTTAAATACAAAAGCCTATACATTGTATTTTGGCTTCAGGCGTTGATGGCATCTGTTCTTATGCTATCAATCATACCCATCTTCATTAACGATATACCCCTTAATACACTAAGCATAATAGGTCTTATAGTTGCCTTTTTTGGTCTTGCTTATGAAACCATTGCCGACTGGCAGCTCTCAAAATTTCTTAAAAGTAAGAAAGTCGGTGTCATGAATCAAGGACTATGGGGCTACTCAAGACATCCGAATTACTTTGGCGAGTTTCTAGTTTGGTGGGGTATCTTTACAATCTCGTTTAATGGTATATTTTCTATCACTCTTTTATCACCCATACTCATGAGTCTGCTATTATTTAAAGTGTCTGGTGCGGAACTATTAGAGAGTACAATCGTCGATAGAAGACCAGGATATGATCTTTACATTAAACAAACACCTATGTTTTTCCCATGGTTTAAAAAAAGATAGATTTTATCAAATAAATTACATTAAATAAACAATACAAATGACTGTAATAAAACAATTTTTTTTAATTTTACTACTAACCGGATGTGCTATGAAATCTACGCAAATTAAAACAGTTGGGGAGGTGGACATTAATCGCTTTATGGGGGATTGGTATGTGTTAGCCCACATACCATCATATGTTGAAAAAAACGCTTTTAATGCGATTGAATCCTATAAGTTAAATGAAGATGGATCAATAGCGACTACATTTACTTTCAATGAAGGCTCAATCAATGGGCCTGTTAAAACTTACCACCCAAAAGGCTTTGTTATCCCTGGAACCAACAATGCAGAATGGGGGATGCAGTTTATTTGGCCTATCAAAGCACAATATAAAATTGTTTATCTAGATAAAGATTACAATATTACAATTGTCGCCAGAGATAAGCTAGATTATGTTTGGTTAATGGCAAGAACAAAGACCCTACCCCATGATCAAATGATCAAATTTAGAGATATGATAGAAGATATGGGATATAGCCTGGACAACTACAGGGAAATTGAACAAGAATGAGGTTTGTAGGCTATTTTTTAAGTATGTTTGACAATAACATTGTTGAAAACAAGTATCAAAAATCAGTTTTTAAAGAATATGATGTCGATTGGTTAAGAGTAATTCCTTTTATCTTAATTCATTTGGCTATCTTTACAGTTTTCTTAGTAGGTTTTAGTTATACAGCTGTCTTGGTCTTTATATTGATGTACAGCATCAGGATGTTTGCAATTACAGGGTTTTATCATCGCTATTTTTCCCACAAAGCCTTTAAGACAAGTCGCTTTATGCAATTTGTGTTTGCAGTCATTGGTGCCTCAGCCGTTCAGCGAGGACCTATTTGGTGGGCAGCCCATCACCGCGGCCATCATGTGCATTCAGATACTGACCAAGATAAACACTCCCCAAAGTCTCATGGGTTTTTTTGGAGTCATACTGGTTGGTTCTTGTCAAAAGCAAATTTTTTAACACATCAAAAATTTGTCAAAGAGTTGATCAGATTTCCTGAGTTAAGGCTTATTGATCGATTCGATATAATAATTCCAATTTTGACTTGTGTTGGCCTTTTCTTTTTAGGTCAGTATTTAGGCTCAAATCATCCTCAATTGTTAACAAATGGTTGGCAGCTTCTTGTTTGGGGCTTTGTTCTGTCAACAGTATTGCTTTATCACACAACCTTCTTGGTTAATTCAGTTGCTCATATCTGGGGAAAAAGACGATATAACACAAAGGATTCTAGTAAAAATAATATGTTCATTGCGCTTTTAACTTTTGGGGAAGGCTGGCATAACAATCACCATCATTTTCCTGGATCAGCCAATCAAGGCTTTTACTGGTGGGAAGTGGATATTACTTATTACATCTTGAAGCTTATGTCTTTCTTTGGTTTGATATGGGATATCAGAAAAGTTTCTCCTGCTATTCGCGAATCTAATAAGATTAACCCAAAACAGCCTCGCTAAACGATGAAGGTTGCAGTTATTGGCTCAGGCATCTCAGGCAACACACTTGCCTATCTATTAAACAAAAACCACGATGTAACTTTATACGAGAAAAACAAGCGAATCGGTGGTCATTCTCACACGCATGAAATTATCATAAATAACAAAAAAATAAACGTTGATACTGGGTTCATCGTATTTAACAAAGAAACATACCCCTTGTTTACTTCATTGCTTGATAGTCTCGGAGTGAAATATGAAAATAGCAATATGAGTTTTAGTGTTTTTTCAAAGAAAAATAATTTTGAATACAATGGGACCACACTTAATAGCTTATTCTCACAAAGGAAAAATTTATTAAACCCAAAGTTTATAAAAATGATATTCGAGATTCTTAGATTTAATAAACAAGCGATTAAGCTTGAATCAAAAACTATCTTACTCAAACAATACTTAAAAAATAAGAATTATTCAGCTTATTTCTGCGAAAACTATATTCTTCCTATGGGAGCAGCAATTTGGTCATCTGATATAAAAACTATCCTAAATTTCCCCGCACAATTTTTTATTAATTTCTTTAAAAACCATGGCATGCTTTCAGTCACTAATCGACCACAGTGGTTAACAATCAGAGGTGGCTCACAACAATACGTCAAAAAACTTACCAGTAGCTTTAGAAATAAAATTAGATTAAACAGTACAATTAAAAATGTTATTCGATATAAAAATTATGTTGTAATCGAAGATAATAAGAGCAATGAAAAGTTTGATTATGTCTTTTTTGCATGCCATAGCGATGAAGCTCTTGAGATTTTAAAAAAACCGACAACTGATGAGTTTAAAATATTAAAGGCACTACCCTACCAAAAAAATGACATTATACTTCATACCGACAGCAGTATCATGCCCCAAAAAAAACTGTCCTGGGCTGCTTGGAACTACAATATTGATAACCCAAAGGATTCTCCAATCACACTCACCTACAATATGAATATCTTGCAAAATATCAAAACAAAGGAAGCTCTTCTGGTAACCCTAAACCCAAAGCAACCTATTTTGAAAGATAAGATCATAAAAAAATTACAATACACACATCCAAAATTTTCAAAAGAAAGCATCAGTGCCCAAAAGAAAAATAAACTCATTTCAGGTAAGAATCGAACTTTTTACTTGGGAGCTTATTGGGGGAAAGGATTCCATGAGGATGGTGTAAAAAGCGCATACGAAGCAGTAAAAATTTTTAAAGACATCATCAAATAAATTTATGCATTCAATCTTCAAAGGCACAATCTCACATTCAAGAAAAAAAGATGCGCAACACTCCTTTACCTATTCCACCACTATGCTATTTCTTGATCTTGATGATATTAAAAATGCATTTAATCAAAATATTTTTTGGAGCTACGAGAGATTTAATTTAGCCTCCTTTCATAGAAAAGATTTTTTTGGAGATTCTAAACAATCACTTAAGACTGAAATTATTAAGTTACTGGCTAAAAAATTAAAAGTCGAGATAAAAGGTAAAATATTCCTCCTTACCACCCTTAGGTATTTTGGTTACTGCTTTAATCCTGTAAGTTTTTACTATTGCTATAATAAAAATAAAGAATTGGTTGCCATTGTATCTCATATTACAAATACACCCTGGGAAGAGCGACATGCTTATGTTCATGATTGTCGAAAAATAAAACATGGAACAAAAGTATTTGAATTTAAAAAAGACTTTCATGTTTCACCATTTCTTCCGATGGATTTAAAATATAATTGGAAGTTTGTTGAACCAAGAGATTTTTTATTTATATCAATGGAATGTTTCAAGAATCAAGAAAAATATTTCAATGCAACCTTAAAAATGACAAAAAAAGCATGGAGCCCTTATGCCCTCAATAGGCTCTTGTTTCTATCATTTCCCATGGGCATCAAATCAATTATTAGTATCTATTGGAATGCGTTAATATTATATTTAAAGAAAGTAAGATTTTATCCACACGCCTAACATGAATCATTTATATAAAAAAATAATCCACCAAAGACTCAGTCAGATTAAGGATGCACATATCATTATTAAAGATGGTAAATCAATTAACAAGTTTGGCAAACCAGGTAACCTTTCAGCGAAAATTAACATTTTAGATGCCGTTTTCTATAAAAATATCATTCTTGGAGGAACGATTGGGGCAAGTGAATCCTTTATTAGAGGTGAATGGAGTAGTCCGAACCTGACAAACGTCATTAGAGTTCTTGCAAGAAATACTGAAGCTCAAGATAAGCTTGAAAACCTTTTTACACTTTTATCTCAACCCTTCTTAAAAGTCATGCATAAGCTCAATGAAAATTCAGTAAGGGGCAGCAAGAAGAATATTTCCCGTCATTATGATTTGAGTAATGATTTTTTTAGTTTATTCTTAGACAAAAATATGATGTACTCATCAGCAATTTATAAATCTAGGAAGACGAGCCTTGAGGATGCATCAACAAATAAGCTAGATGTTATTTGTAAAAAATTAAACCTTAAAAAAACTGATCATGTCATTGAAATTGGTACTGGTTGGGGAGGCTTTGCAATATATGCAGCTAAAAATTATGGTTGTAAGGTTACGACAACAACCATTTCAATCGAACAATACAAGTTCGCAAAACAAAAAATTAAAGAAGCAGGGTTAGGTAAAAAAATAAAGGTTTTGTTAAAAGATTACCGTTTACTAAAGGGGCAATATGACAAACTCGTCTCAATTGAAATGATTGAGGCCGTTGGTTATCAATTCTACGATGAGTATTTTAAAATTATTGGCCAACTGCTCAAAAATGATGGTGAAGCACTTATTCAAGCGATCACAATAAAAGATCAAAGATATTCAAAGGCAATTCAATCAGTTGATTTTATTCAAAAATATATTTTTCCAGGGAGCTGCATACCTTCAATTACAGCAATTCAAAATAGCTTAACAAGCTCAACTGATTTAGTGATTAATGATATTAGAGATATCGGTCATCACTATGCCAGAACCTTGGCTGACTGGAGAAAGAGGTTCCTAAAAAATAAACAGGAAATCAGAAAGCTTGGGTTTGACGATAAGTTTTTAAGGATGTGGCTATTTTATTTTGCATATTGTGAAGGAGGTTTTGAAGAGAAAGTAATCAGCGATATTCATTTACACATCACTAAGCCAGGCTATAGAAATTCTATATGAGTACTCATGATAAAACAGTTCTTATAGTAGGTTCGGGCATTGCAGGTTCCAGCCTAGCCTACCAACTTGCAAAGCGAAATTACCAAGTCACTTTGCTGGATGAAAATAATCAAGATGAAATCGAGATCTTTAAGAACAAAGCCGCCATTATTTCCCCTCACTTTATGTTGAATAATCCAAAATACAATTCACTCATGAATATGGCTTCTAAATATGCATATGACCTTACGGGGGAGTTTAATTATTCTAAAAAAGACGCGGTAATGGAAGGTGTGATTAAGCTTTATGATAATGATGTGGCAGATAGACTTATTAAAAATATTTTAAGTATTACCCTTGAAAAGACTGATTTTAAATACCTATCAAAAGATTTGATTAAAAAAAAATATGATATCGATAATAAAATAGGTATCTACTTTAAGTATGGTGGTTGGGTATCGCCACATAAAATTTGCTCCAAACTTATTAAGCATAAAAACATTAAATTTATTCCGAAAAGAAAAGTAAAGGAGATGGCTTACGGGAAAAAATTATGGCTTGTATATTGTGAAGATTCAAATGAATTTACCGCATCAAATTTGGTCTTTTGTAATTCCTTTGCGCTCAGTAAGACCAAATTATTTAATGACGTTGATTTAAAAAAAAATAGAGGTCAAATTAACTGGCTTCCCAGTAAAAAAAAGTCTGCACATAAAGAAATTATTTCGGATAGTGGCTACTTAATTCCAGATGTTAGCGGATACGATGTTTTTGGCTCAACATATGAGAGAGATAATGAAAATAAAAATTTATCAATGACTGATTTTGAAAAAAATTTAAAAACTTACCGGAAACTTTCAGGAAATGAGATAGAAAAAAATGACACATCCAATACAGGTTGGGTTGGATGGAGGGCAGTTACTCCAGATCGAATCCCCTATGTCGGTCAAGTTCTTAAAGAATCAAAGGAGTTAAACAAAATCCCACGTTCAATTAAAGACTTAAAATGGCATCCAAATCTTTTTATAAATACTGGCTATGGATCGAGAGGTTATACATTAGCTCCATTTATATCAAAATGCCTAGCTTCTATGATTGATGAATCTCAGACCCCTGACGAACAAAATATTTTAAACTATCTTAACCCAAGTAGAAACTCCATCAAGAAAGCGGGGCTTAGAAAAAAAATGCTTGTAAATTTAATATGACAAACAAACTAATTGCTGCAGCAAAAGCAAAAGAAAAAGATGGTGACATTTTAGGTGCGATTGATCTTTATAAAGTTGCTTGGCGTGAAGATTCAAAAAATATTTTCCTTCAAATTGAAATTGGAAACTTGTATGCAATCATTGAAGAGTATGAAGAGGCAGCTGGTTTTTTTAGAAGAAGTCATTATGCATTAAAAGACAATCTTCAAGTGATTGGGGCTTTAGGCTTTTGTCTAAATAAAATTGGAAATACCTACTTTATAAATAGAGAATTTAAAATGGCTGCGAACGCATTCGAAGAAGCTCTCAGCTACGACAAAAATAATTCAAGTTCACTATTCAACTATGGAAATTCCCTATTTCATCAAAATAAGTATGAAGAAGCAATCAAGGCATATCGCTTATCACTTAAAATTAAACCCAATCCAACTACCTACAATAATTTAGGAAATGCACTCCAAAGAATATCAAAAACAGAGGAAGCCATTAGCTCTTATGAAAAAGCACTTTTAATTAACCCTGACTTGACACATACATTCATCCAAATGGTTCATCTCAAGCAAAGCATATGTTCTTGGAGCGGAATTGATGAAATGTTCTCGAAAATTAAAAAATTAACAGAAAAACCAATAAATGGAAAAATATCGCCCTTCGCCCTCTTTTCCATGCCAAATATTTCAAACAATAATCACTTAAATGTAGCAAACTCATGGGTAAAGCAGTCTGGAATAAAGATCTCAAAAGATTCTAAACAAAAAAAGTCAGACAAAATTACTATTGCATATCTGTCATCAGATTTTAGATTGCACCCTCTATATTATCTAATTAAAGAAGTTTTAATCAATCATGATCGAGATAAATTCATTCTTAAGCTTTTTTACTCTGGGCCTGACGATGGCTCAGAAGAATTAGATGAATTTAAAGGAATTTGTGATGCATATTTCAATATTACAGAGATGAATGATGAAAAAGTGTCAGGATTAATGATTGAAGAAAGCATTGATATTATGGTTGATCTGACAGGGTTTACTCAAAATAGTCGATCATTAATTGCCGCGTTAAGACCAGCAAAACTTCATATTAATTGGCTTGGGTATCCAGGTACCATGGGTAGCTTGGATAAAAAGCCGCTTTACGACTTTATGTTTGCGGATGAATATGTTATCCCGAAATCCAAAAGTAGCGAATATGCTGAAGAAATTATCTATTTAGAAGGTTGTTACCAGCCCAATATATCCTCTAGACCCCTATTAAAAACTGTAAAAAAATTAGATTATGGCTTTAAAGAAAATGACTTTATCTTTGCGTCATTTGGACAGTCACTTAAGATTACAAAAGAAATGTTTTCATTATGGATGAGGTTGCTGCAAAAGGTCCCAGATTCTATCTTATGGCTATTAACGTCAAATAAAACTTGCGAAAATAATCTCAGAACATTTGCTTCTAGTGAGTTTGGAATACAATCAGAAAGATTATTTTTTGCAAAAAAAGTTAGCTTTGATGATCATATACAAAGGCATCAAATTATAGATATCTTTCTTGATACATTCCCCTACAATGCACATACATCTGCTAGTGACGCCTTATGGGCTGGATGTCCTATGATTTCACTCTCAGGTGAAACTTTTGCTAGTAGAGTTGCTGGGAGCATTCTCACTGAAATCGGTTGTTATGAATTAATCGTTTCTTCAATTGAAGAATATGAAAAAAAGGCAATCGAATTAGCTAGCAAGCCAGATAAAATTATGTCTGTAAAACGAAAAATATTAGATTTAAAGAAGACAAGCAACTTATTCAAACCAAAAAAATTTACATTTGATTTAGAAAATAAAATGATAGGCCTTATGGGTTAACTTTTAAGAAGCTTTCTACTGTTTCTTTTATAACGCTCTCCTTGTTAAGATCAAATGGATCAAAAATTTTCAAACCACTCATTCCTCTCATCCAGGTAAGCTGTCTCTTCGCTAACTGCCTTGTCGCAATAGTGATCGTCTCTATAAGCTCTTTTGTATCTACTTTTTGGCCTACTGAGTTGAATATTTGTCGATACCCAACACAACGCATGGAATTATGGTCTGCATTTAGATCAGGGTATTTTTCTACGAGCTCCCTTACCTCCTCCAAAAAACCCTTATTGATCATTTCCCTAGTCCTAATTTCAATTTTTTTATGAAGCTTACTTCTGTCTTGTGGCATTAAACCTATTTTTAAAAAATTAAACTCAGATTGAGGAGCTTTATTTTTAGTTTGAAAAGTAGAAATCGGTTTCCCGCTCAAATAATAGACTTCAAGTGCACGCATAACCCGTTGCTTATCTGTTGGTTTTATTACACTTGTACATTCTGGGTCTATCTTAATTAACTTTCCGTAAAGATAATTTAACCCAAATTTATCTAATTCCTCCAACACTTTTTTTCTCACAGCATCACTTGATGCAGGCATATCATCAATTGGATACTCCAAAGCATTAAAGTAAAGCATTGTCCCGCCTACCAAGAGGGGTACGTTTTTATTTTTTAGTATATTACTAGAGGCTTCAGATTCATCTTTTTTAAACTGGCTAACTGAGTAATTTTCTGTTGGCTTAATTAAATCTATCAAATAATGCGGATAGCTATTTAGCTCTGAAGAATTTGGTTTGGCTGAACCAATATTCATATCTTGATATACTTGTGCGGAATCAACACTAATTATTTCAGTTTTAAAGTTATCAAATATAAACTTGGCTAGCTCTGTTTTTCCAGAAGCGGTTGGCCCAATAATAAATATTTTTTTCATCTACTTAATTATCTGGGTCATTTGTCGAGGTAATGGTTACACCTGATTTTATATATTTCTTTGTACCGAGATAAATCGCCTTTGCTAACTTCTTCTGAAACTTGGCAGTTTTAAGTTGCTTCTCCTCTTTTGGGTTACTTAGAAATGCAACTTCAACTAAAATTGATGGTATATCCGGAGCCTTTAGAACAGCAAACCCAGCTTGTTCAGGCCATTTTTTATGGAGATTATTTACTTTTTTAATCTCTTTTAAGACAAAGTTAGCAAGCTTTAGGCTATCGTTGATTGTGGCTGATTGAGAAAGATCTAATAGTGTTTTAGCAAGCAAGGGATCTTTATCATCAATACTTACCCCGCCTATTAAATCTGCTTCATTTTCTTTATTAGCAATAAACTTTGCAAAAGCACTGGTTGCACCACTTTCAGATAATGCAAAGACTGATGAACCACTAACATTTCTTTTTCTAAAGGCATCTGCATGAATAGAAATAAAGATATCCGCTTTTACTTTTCTGGCTTTAGAAACTCTCTTATTTAAAGGTATGTAATAATCACTATCTCTTATTAAATATGCTTCCATCAATGGATCAGAGTTAATTAATTTTTTAAGTCTTTTGGTGATTTGCAATACAATTTTTTTCTCTTTTGTTCCATTCTTACCTATTGCCCCAGGATCCTCTCCACCATGACCTGCATCAATTGCGACAACTACTTTCTTTTTTTTCTTAGGCTTGTCTTTTACAACTGAATCTTTCTTTTTCGCGATGCTCTCTTTTTTCTTAACTTCTTTATTTTCAAGTTTATTAAGGAGATTGGTTAAACTATCTTTTTCTACTGGATAAACATCAATGACTAATCTGTCTTGGTAAGGCTCAACTGGAGGTAGAGAGAATATTTTTACTCTAGCAGAATTTTTTAGATCAATTACTATCCTAGAAACTTTTGGGGTGAATTGACCTACTCTTATATCTAAAATATTAGGATCATTTGGCTTTACCTTACTAGATAAATTTTTTAAAACTTGATTTACGGCAATTCCTTTTAAATCAATAACGATTCTCTCTGGATTTTGAAGCATCATCTGATCATTATTAATTTTTGAAGAGGATTCAATGGTAATTCTTGTGTAATCAGGAGCGGGCCAAAGACGCGTAGCTTTGATTTCGTTTGCTAAAAGACTATTAAATGAAATAAGTGACAGAAAAAAGAATATAAAATAAAATCTCAAACTAAATCTTTGCAAACTGCCTCCCCTTTTTTAGATTTTGCTCTTATTAGAGCCCTTCTACTTATCTCTTTATCGTATACGATCTCAATTTCAATATCTGAGTCACATAATACATTCTTAGCTTTCTCAGGCCACTCTATAATAGTAATATCGTGTACATTAATATAATCGTTAAATCCTGCAGAAAGCCATTCTTCAGCACTTTTAAAGCGATATAAATCAAAGTGATTAATAGTTTTACCATCAATGCTATATTGTTCAAAGAGACTATAAGATGGACTTTTAACTTTTCCCTGGTAGCCTAAATTGATTAATATTGACCTCACAAGACATGTCTTTCCAGCTCCCAAGTCTCCTTTGAGAAATAACAATAAACCTGCAGATAGGTTCTTTGATAATTTTAAACCAAGTTCTGAAGTACTTTTTTCGTTTTCTAAGAAAACTGATATCTCTTTCATCATGTTTTTAGTTTATTATTTTTAACTATGAAAGAACAGTTAATCATGCAGAGAATAGTAAAAAAAATTAAAAGCCTTGGACTTGAATTAGGTTTTAATCATATTGGTATATCTGACTTGAACCTTGATCATGCCAAAAAACCCTATCAGGATTGGATAAAATCAAACTTTCAGGGAGATATGAGTTACTTAAAAAGGCATAGCGATCTTAAATTTAACCCTCAAAAATTAGTTCCAAAAACAATAAGAATAATTAGCGCAAGAATCGACTACTTCCCAAATGATAAAAATACAAAGCTAGCCCTAAAAAATAAAGATCAAGCATACATATCTAGATATGCATTAGGTCGAGACTACCATAAAGTTATAAGAGCTAAACTTAAAAAACTTAGTAGCAAAATTAAAGATGAGATAACTAACTACCCCGTTGAATTTAGAGTTTTTACAGATAGCGCCCCTGTATTAGAGGTAGAGTTGGCTGAAAAATCAGGTTTAGGTTGGCGAGGTAAACATACATTACTAATAAATAAAGATCATGGCTCATGGTTCTTTTTAGGTGAAATTTTTATCAATCTACCCCTTCCAATCGATAAAAAATTAACTAATCATTGCGGAACATGCTCAGCGTGTATCGATATATGCCCCACTAAGGCAATTATTGCCCCTTATAAGCTTGATGCAAGAAAATGTATCTCATATCTGACAATCGAACATAAAGGGTCAATACCAGTTGAATATAGAAAGGCTATAGGTAATCGCGTATATGGTTGTGATGATTGTCAATTAATTTGCCCGTGGAACAAATATAGTAAGGTCACTAATGAACATGACTTTATGATTCGAAATAATTTGCATAAAATATCTCTCCTGGATAGTTTTAAGATTTCAAAAGATAAGTTTGATGAAATATTTAATGGAAGTGCCATCTTGAGATTAGGTTATGAGCGATGGTTAAGAAATATTGCTATCGGCTTAGGTAATGCTAAAAAATCAAAAGCTATCTTAGCTGAACTTAAAAAGCGTCTACCAGATGCAACACCAATGCTTCAAGAACATATAAATTGGGCAATAAAGGAACAAACCAGAAAAAACTAGCAATGAATATTCCTTAAAGTTTGGTACAATACTGCCCTACAAATAAAAATTAATCCTATGGCAGAAATAACAGAAACCTCAGAATGGCTCTCTCTGGAAGAGCATTTTAAAAAGATAAAAAACATTCACATGAAAGATCTTTTTGAAAATGACATACAAAGATTTGAAAATAATCATATTTTATTTGATGATTTTTTATTTGATTATTCAAAAAATCGAATTACGGAAGAAACCAAAAAATTATTAATCTCCCTTGCTAAATCAGCAGATATTGAAAATTGGCGCAAACGTTTATTTTCTGGTGAAAAAATAAATTTTACAGAGAATCGTTCTGCTTTACATATAGCGTTAAGGAATCGATCTAATAAGCCAATAATGGTAGATGGTGAAGACGTAATGCCATTGGTAAACGATGAGCTTTCAAAGATAAGAAAATTGTCTGAGGATATTAGAAGTGGCTCATGGAAAGGTTTTAGTGGTAAAAAAATTACATCAATTGTGAATATTGGAATTGGGGGCTCAGACTTGGGACCTTCAATGGTTTGTGAGGCTCTAAAGCCATTTGGTTCTAAAGGAATAACGCCCTATTTTGTATCAAATGTAGACGCAGCGGATTTATCACAAGTCCTAGAAGTTTGTGATCCTGAAACAACTTTATTTATAGTAGCCTCAAAAACCTTCACCACTCAGGAGACTATGACCAACGCCTTCTCTGCTAGAGATTGGTTTTTAAATACAGCTATAAAAAAAGAATTTATAAAAAATCATTTTGTGGCTATTTCAAGTAATTTAGATGAAGTAATAAAGTTTGGGATCCACTCAGAAAATATTTTCGTTTTATGGGACTGGGTTGGTGGACGTTACTCTTTATGGTCGTCAATTGGTTTATCAATAGCAATCTTCATTGGTATGGAAAATTTCGAAGAGCTTCTAGCAGGTGGACATGATGCCGACAATCACTTTATTTCTGCCCCTCTAGAAAAAAATATTCCTATAATGATGGCACTCATTGGTGTTTGGTATATCAACTTCTTTGACTTTTCAACACTCGCGGTTTTGCCTTATGATCAATGTTTAGCAAAATTACCTGCTTATCTTCAACAAGCAGATATGGAAAGCAATGGTAAATTTATAGGACGCAACAACGAAAAAGTATGTCAACAAACAGGACCTATTCTTTGGGGGGAAGCGGGGACTAATGGACAACATGCATTTTATCAACTTCTTCACCAAGGCACCCAAATAGTTCCAAGTGACTTCATCATGCCAATAAATTCGAACTATAAACTTGGAAATGATAAAAATAATCATCACAATATTCTTCAATCTAACTTTATTGCCCAAACACAATCATTAATGACGGGAAAAAGTATGCTTGCTGTAGAAAATGAGATGAAAAATGAAATAAATAAAAATCCTGACTTGAAAGGACTTGTTTCACATCGGACTTTTGAAGGTAACCGACCTACAAATTCAATTTTATTTAAATCATTATCTCCAAAATCCTTAGGTAGGTTAATTGCAATGTATGAGCATAAAATTTTCACTCAAGGTGTCATCTGGAATATTAATTCTTTTGATCAATGGGGTGTTGAGTATGGCAAGCAAATAGCTAAGCTTGTTTTACCTCAACTTGAATCCAAACAAGTTACAAAAGCTTTTGATTCGTCAACAAATAACTTAATAAATTATATTAATAATAATTCTTAAATTATTATTTTATAACAGTATTATTTTTTATTTTATTTAAAATCGTACTACTAAAAGAAGCCCCAACACCCGCACCAAATTTTTCAGCTAATCTTTCACCAAAAGATGCTTTTGTTGTAAAGTCGACAACATTTTCATTGCCCACAATATCTCTCGCAACAGAACCAACCGAGCCAAGACTGTCCACTAGGCCTAATTTTATTGCTGTATTTCCATCCCAAAATAAGCCTGAGAATATTGATTTTTCAGCTGAAAGACGATCGCCCCTTCCTTGCTTAACAACAGCGATAAATTGATCATGAATTTCATTAAGAAGATTTTGAACAAACTCTTCTTGCTCTGGCACTATCGGTAGAAAAGGATCTAACATACCTTTGTTTTTACCTGCGGTCATTAGACGGCGCTCTACGCCAATATTTTTAATTAATTCTTCCAAACCAAAACCATCCATACGGACACCGATAGAACCTACGATACTCGCTTTATTAACAAATATTTGATCGGCGGCAACAGCAATATAGTAGCCACCAGAAGCACAAATATCCTCCACGACTGCATAGATCGGAATGTTAGGATGAATCAATTTATATCTATTAATTTCATCATTTATAATGCCAGCTTGAACAGGGCTCCCCCCTGGGCTATTAATGGATAAGATGATAGCTTCTGTGCCTTGGTGAGCATAAGCCTCTCTCAACCCATTAATAACGTCGTCAGCGTTAACCTCAAGATTAGAGCCAATTACTCCATCAAGCTTCACAAGTGCAGTTATCTTCTCATTTGATGGAATTGATGAATACGAAATAGAATTAAATCCGTAAATAATAATTCCAATATATAAAAGAGTAATGAGCTTAAAAAATATGCCCCATCGCCTACCTCGCCTTTGCTCAATAAGTGAACTTGAAGCAATTTTTTCAATTGTTTTTTGCTCCCAATTGTCTTTTTTAATTTCAGCCATTCTTTTTACACCCTTCCTTATCTGTGAAAATCATAATATCTTCATTCCTCTCTAATGTATTCAGTTTAATTAAATTTTGTCCCTTACATGGACCAGAGATACAGACACCAGTTTTAGGTGAATATAGTGCACCATGCGTTGAGCATATAATGAATTTTTTATCTTCATCAAAAAAATCATTAGGCTGCCAATCAAGACATACTTCCATATGCCTACATTCGTTTACATAAGCCTTAAATTTCCCTTCAAACCAAACCAAAAAGCCTTTTTTTTCGCCCATTGATGGAATATCAAATGTAACAGAATCTGCAGATTGTTTAAACTGGTTTTTATTTATAATAATAAAGTTACCCATGTCTTCTTATCCAATCAAATACCATATTTGCATCATCCATGTAATCTAAGGCGTCGTAGACTGATAAAGAGTCTTGTTTGTGAGCTCCATAAGTAACAGCAAGAGATGATATACCTGCATTTTTTGCCATTTGTAAATCATGAATAGAATCACCAATAACAATGCTTTTTTCAGGCTCAATAATTAACTCATTCAGAATTTCATTACACATTTGTGGGTGTGGTTTTGAAAAGCAATCATCAGAAGTTTTGGTTACATTTATGAAGTCTTTAATTGAAGTTTGAGCCAGGCAACTATCTAAGTAATTTCTTCCTCCTCCTGTTGCAATTGCTATCTTATAGCCATACCTATGTAACTCTTTGATCCCTAGCTCAACCCCATCAAATAATTTAACTTTATTTGAACTCTGATTATATAACTCAATATATGAATTAAATATTAATTCACTAGCATTTTGGTCTTTTTCTTTTAAAAGAATTTTAAAGGCTTCGCTTAGCTTAATACCAAGTATATCAGCCACTTCCATTCTTGATGGTGGTGAGACATTATGAAGTAAAAAAGACTGAATCATTAGGTCCGTTATAAGCCCAACCGAATCTGATAAAGTCCCATCCCAATCAAAAATAATTAACTCAAATCGTGTCTTCATAAATATAATATTTTCTTAAGCTTTATTTTAAATCAATAAAACTTCTTAATTCTTCTGGTAAGGGAGCTGAAATAAATAAATTCTCCCTACTTTTAGGGTGAATCACCCCATATTCACAAGCATGCAAAAACATTCTTTTAAAACCTTCCCTCTCAAGCTCTTTATTCAACTTAAAGTCACCATACCTTTGATCTCCTAAAACTGGAAATCCTAAATGAGCTAAATGAACTCTTATTTGGTGCGTACGACCAGTAATTAATTTCACATCTAATAAACTAAAATTTCTAAAATGTTGTTTTAAGAAAAAAACAGACTTAGATTCCTTTGAAATCTTCTCCCCTTTTTCGCTATCCACAACAATCACCTTTTGCCCTTCTTGGTTCGACAATTTTACCAAGTTTAAGTTAACTGTCTTTTGCTTATCTTTCCATAAACCTGAAACAGCTACCATATATTTTTTGTGGACTCGTTTTTCTCTAATTTGTTTTTGGATTTCGACCAAGGCTGCTCTTTTTTTTGCAATTAGAAGGACACCCGAAGTCTCTTTATCAAGTCGATGAATAAGCTCTAGAAATTTTTCATTGGGATAAATTTGTCTAATTAATTCAATAACTCCAAAACTAAGACCACTGCCACCATGAACAGCTAGGCCATGCGGTTTATTGATAACAAGCAAATAGTCATCTTCATATAATATATTATTAGTAATTGATTTCTTTGTGTAATTATCAATTTTTAAAGTTTTGGGCGGAACCTTTTCCTTGTAATCAACGGGTGGAATTCTTAATATATCGCCATTACATAGCTTATATTCTGTTTTAACTCTTTTTTTATTTACCCTTACCTGTCCCGTTCTTAATAATTTATAAATATGACTCTTTGGAACACCCTTTAGTATTTTTATTAAAAAATTATCTACTTTTTGACCAATACTTCCCTCATCAATCTGCTTGTAGGTAACCTTTTTTTCTATATAGTTGGTCATTGTTTGTTTTCGTTTAATTTATAACTTATACTGATCACTCAGATTTCTTTTGCAATTGTGCAAATGATAAAGTATTGGTCTGAATTATACATAAACAAAGAATTCGAGGTTTGGTCTGCGCGCCTATTTTAAAAAAACATATAAGAGGCAGACATAAAAAAAGATTTTAAAAAAAAATATAGTAGAAAAATTTAGTTTATAAAAATATTAAAAATAAAGACAAAGAACAAAAGCAAGACAAATGAACACTCAATAAAATAGTTTATTGTTATTTACTCAATTATTGAGTCCTTTATTTATATTTCGCCTATATTCTTTTATATAAAATCTTCAAACTTAAATTGGAGATTAAAATGAAAAGAATGCTATTTAACGCTACTCAATCCGAGGAGCTAAGAGTTGCTACAATTAATGAAAATAAACTTGAAGACCTAGACTTTGAAAGAGGAAATCAAGAGCAACGTAAAAGCAACATATACAAAGCAGTAGTTACCCGAATAGAACCATCCTTAGAGGCAGCTTTTGTCAATTATGGAGTTGACCGTCATGGCTTTCTTCCATTCAAGGAAATATCACCAGATTTATATTCAAAAAAATCTAGAAAAAAAAGTATTTCAATTAAGGACGTAATGACCGAAGGTCAAGAAATTGTTGTCCAGGTAAATAAAGACGAAAGAGGTAATAAGGGAGCGGCGCTTACAACTTACTTGTCGCTTGCTGGAAGATATATTGTATTGATGCCGAATAATAATGATGGCGGCGGTATTTCAAGGCGAGTAGAAGGAGAAGAACGCGCTCAATTTAAAGAAGTGTTATCAAAAGTCAAAGTAAAAAAAGGTATGAGTGTTATTGGAAGAACTGCAGGTATCGGAGCATCTGCTGAAGAAATTCAATGGGACTTAGATTACTTAAATCAGCTATGGGCTGCAATTGAAGGTGCAGCTGAAGCACAGTCTGGTGCATTCTTAATTTACCAAGAAAGTAACTTAGTAGTAAGGGCTATTCGAGATTACTTTAATACAGACATTGAAGAGATTATTATTGATAAGCAATCAATCTTTGATCAAGCACACCAATTTATGTCTCATGTAATGCCTAATTACGCAGAAAGAATTAAATTTTATGATGAAGAAACATCACTATTTACAAAATATGGTATCGAAAATCAAATAGAATCTGCTTTTTTAAGGGAAGTTCAGCTCCCCTCAGGAGGTGCAATAGTAATTGATCACACAGAGGCGCTTGTTTCAATTGATGTTAATTCCAGTAGATCAACAAAAGGAAGAGATATTGAAAGTACAGCATTCAATACTAATATTGAAGCTGCAGTAGAAATTTCTAAGCAATTGAGGTTGAGGGATATTGGCGGCCTAATTGTGATTGATTTTATTGATATGGAGAATCAAAAAAATCAAAGAAGTGTTGAAAATAAGATGCGTGATGAACTAAAGCACGATAAGGCGAGAATACAGACTAGTAAAATCTCACGATTTGGTTTGCTTGAAATCTCAAGACAAAGGCTAAGACCTAGTCTTGGTGAATCAATTAGTGGTGTTTGCCCGAGGTGTGAAGGAACTGGTCGTGTTAGAGATATTCAATCAACCGCATTATCGATGCTGAGAATGATAGAGCAAGAATGTAACAAAGAAAAGTTACAAAGTGTCTCAATTCAATTACCGATAGAAGTTGCCACTCTCTTACTAAACGAAAAAAGAAATGATATTAGAGATATTGAAATTAAGTCAGAATGTACAATTATCGTTGTCCCGAACCTGTCTCTTATACACATCTGACGCTGCCGACGAATAGAGAGGTG